>NZ_JBKOQN010000020.1:0-152294 GCF_046764895.1 Nocardia sp. CWNU-33
TCCAGAACGGCAGGGCGGCCACTCCTTCGAAACCACCCAGCGGCAAGAACTGATCAGCCACACCCCGCCGCCCTGGGCATTCAAGGCACCCGGCCCTGAACACCTACAACCTTATGGAGAACTGATGGGCCGTGTGGACTTGTTGGGCTATGCGTTACCGGCATTCGTGCTGCTGATGGTGGTCGAGTGGATCTCGTATCGCCGCGATCCCGACCGATCCGACAACACCAGCGCAGGGCGTGACACCGCCGCCAACTTGGCGACTTTCACCCTCGGCAGGCTCGTCAAACCGTTCATGCACTACCTGCTGCCGTTCTCCGCGGTGCTGGTCGCTGCCGCGGTGACTCCGCTGCACCTGTCGCCGAAGAGCTGGTGGGTGTGGGTACTCGGGTTGGTGGTCACCGATTTCTGTTATTACTGGGCCCATCGCGCCGACCATCGGGTGCGACTGCTGTGGACCGCCCACAGTGTCCACCACTCCAGCGAGTACTTCAATCTCTCCACCGCGCTGCGGCTGCCATGGCTGCATCCGGTGGCCAACATGGTGCGCGGACTGGCGTGGGTGCCTGCGGCCCTGATCGGCCTGCCGCCGTGGATGATCTTCTTGCTGCAGACCATCGGATTGCTCTACCAGTTCCCGATCCACACCCAACGGGTCGGCAGGCTGGGGCTGCCGATCGAGTTCCTGTTCAATACGCCCGCGCATCACCGGATCCACCACGGCTCGAACCAGCCCTATATCGACAGGAACTATGGCGGCATCTTCATTGTTTGGGACCGGATGTTCGGCAGCTTTGCCGCCGAATCCGAACCGATCCGTTATGGCCTGACGAAGAACATCGCCACCGACAACCCGCTGCGGGTCAATTTCCACGAGCTGGCGGGGCTGATCGGCGACGTTCGCAATGCCGAAACCTGGAGGGGGCGAATCGGTTACGTGTTCGGTCCGCCGGGATGGACCGAAAAGGCGACCGACTCCGAGCCGGAACCCCTTGCGGTGCAGCCCGAGACCGTCAGGGGCGCCGAATCTACTGCCGTGGTGTGATCTCGGCGAAATCGAGCGGTATCGCCGCCGGTCCGCGTAGGTTGACGTGCGCGCGGTACGGCGGCGGATCGATGGCGCAGCCGGGGGATCGGACCCGCTGTGCGAACCTGGTCACCGCGACGCGTCCTTCGAGCCTGGCCAGCGGAGCGCCGAGGCAGAAATGCGCACCGAGCCCGAAGGCGAGATGGCGGTTGTCGCGGGTGGGGTCGAAACGGTCCGGGTCGGTGAAGACCGCGGGATCACGCTGTGCGGCGGCGATCAGCATCAGGACCAGGTCGCCACGGTCGATGTCCATGTCGCCGATCCGCATAGCCGCGGCTGCGATGCGCGGAATCATTTGTACCGGAGGGTCATGCCGCAACGTTTCCTCGATGACGCCGGCGGCCTGCTCCGGATCGGCGCGCAGCGCCGCGAAGTGTCCGGGGTGGCGCAGCAGGGCAAGGATCGCGTTGGAGATGAGGTTGACCGTGGTCTCGTGGCCTGCGATGAGTAGCAGCGCGCAGGTGGAGATGAGTTCGTCGTGGCTGAGTGTGTCGCCCGCGTCCTCGGCGGCGATCAACTGCGACAACAGGTCCGGCCCTGGATTGCCGCGCCTGCGCCGGGTCAGGTCTTCGAAGTAGGCGTTCAGTTCCGTTCCCGCCGCCTGTAATTCACCGGGGTCGGCTTGATGCTCGGTGGCGGTGCGGGAGGTCGGGTCCAGGGTACGGGCCAATAGTGACGACCATTGCCGCAGTTGTGGCTCATCGGCGAGTGGCACGCCGAGCAGTTCGCAGATGACGGTGACCGGCAGCGGATAGGCGAGATCGGCGACGACATCGAAGGTGCCCGTCTCGGCGACCCGATCGAGGGTGTCGTCCACGATCGCGCTGATCCGTGGTTCCAGCTGGGCGACGACCCGTGGCGTGAAGGCCTTCGACACCAGTCGGCGCAGCCGGGTGTGGTCGGGCGGATCGAGGAACAGGAACGACGGTTTAGACGGGCGGACAGCATCTTTCGTGTCCGAGGAGGCCAACATCGGCATCGTCTCCAGCTGCACTCGGGTCAGTGAGCGGTCGACGCTGGCGTTCGGGTGGCGCAGCATCGCCGTGCAGTCCGCGTGGCTCGACACGATCACGACCGGCGCGGTTCCGATCCGGAACGGGCCGCCCGCCCGTACCTGGGCGTATATCGGATAGGGGTTCGCCCGCACCGCCGGGTCGAGCAACTGTCGATAGGTGGTGGTGCTGTCGGTTCGTTCGCTCATCGTCATGGCTGTGCACCAATCCGGCTCGGGAGCCGCCGTGGGTCCGTCAATCTTCGTTGGTATTGATATCCTACTGGTAGTAGGATATCAATACTAGAGGAAGGGGATGGGAGTATGAGTCGGTGAAGATTCGGCCCCCCGCAAACGATTCGATACAGCGCGTCGTCGAGCTACTCGGCGATCGCTGGACGATCCTCGTGATCAGGGAGGCGTTCTTCGGGGTGCACCGTTTCAGCGAGTTCGCCCGCAATATCGGCATCACCAACCGCAATCTGCTGACCAATCGGCTGCGTTTGCTCGTCGACGCCGAGATCTTCGAGCGCATCGACGAAGGCGGCGGTCGGATCGACTATCGCCTCACCGCACGCGGGCGTGATCTGTATCCGATGATGATGGCGATGATGGCGTGGGGCGATCGGCATCTCGCCGACCCCGGCGGCCCGCCACTGACGCTCGAGCACCGCTCGTGTGGACATCCGGCCGCGCCTGTCCTGGTGTGCGAGCACTGCCATGAGCCGATCGACCCGCGCGATATCGATCCACGTCAAGGGCCTGGCTTCGAGCCGCCAGGGGAGTCGCGCGATACGGGTGAGCGGGCGTCCTGATCGAACCAGTGATCGGTCCGATTGATCGTCGGTCCGACTGGGCTGGTGCTCGATCCAATAGGGCGGGTACTCGGTCCGTTCGAACCGGCGCTCGGTCCGATCGGGCGAGTGCTCGACTCGATCGGTCGGGTGCTTGTTCGGAGTGCTCAGGCGTCGGTGAACACCTGGATCGCGCTGATCCGCCCCGCCCTGGAGGTGAATTCGATGAACGCGACACCGTGCACCGGGCCCAGTTCTATGCTGGCGGTGACGGTGCGACCGGCGGCGATCAGCTTGTCCCACTTCAGGTTTCGTGCACGATTGGTGAATTCCTCCACCGAGACCGGCGTGCCCGCGGGAAACTCGATGACACTGTCGTAGTCGAGCAGGCCGCGGACGCGGCTGATGTCCATCGCCGCCGCGGCGGTGAAGAGTCGGGTCACGACGCGTTTGCCCGTGCGGCCGACTCCGAAGAGTCCGCGCATCATTCCGACGGCGCCGCCGATGCCCTGATTGGCGATCAACTGCGGGCCGAGTTTCAGCGCGGCGCCCAGGCCCGGCAACCCGGTGCGCAGTAGCTGCATGATCATCGCGGCCAATTCCCAGTGCGCGGCCAGGCGGGTGATTTTCCAGACGCCGTTTTCTTCGACGAGGTCGTAGCGCAGGTGCATCGGGACCGCGACGGTGGCGCCGGTCGACATCGTGGTCTCGATCAGCAGGTCTCGGACCACGGTCGGCGGGCCGACGAGATCGCGCTCGACCCGGAAGGCGATGGTGTTCGGGCCGATGAAGGTGTCGTAGAAGCGCTCGATCGCGGCGCGACCGATATGCGGCCGCGAGCCGACCGGATCGTTGACGGCGGCGTCGGTGCTGAACAGCCCCACCCAGGCCGCGCGGTCATGGGCGGCGACGGCGCGCGGCGAGGCCGCTACGGCGGCGAGCAAGTCGGTGGCCGTCGGATCCAGCGGCATGACAGTTCCTCCGTTGTCGCGGGTCGTGACTCGAACACATGGTAGAACATGTTCTAATTTCGGCGCCGGAAGTCAGCGGAAATGTCCGGCGCAACGCCCGACGAAGGATCTCGATGGACTGGTACACCGGGAACACCGCCTACGACACGGTGCTGACGATCGCCTTCGGGTTCGCGGCATTCGTGCTGGTCGGTGGGCTCTTCGCGCAGAGCCCGTACGGCCGCTTCGCCACCACAAAGGTCGGTTTCAACCTCAACCCGAAGCTCGGCTGGTGGTTGATGGAAATACCGGCGACGGTGGTGTTCGCGGTGTTCTACCTGACGGGCCCGGACCGATTCGAGCCGACGTCGCTGGTGCTCGCACTGATCTGGCTCGTGCACTACGGAAATCGCGGCTGGTTCTTCCCGCTGTCCATTCGGCAGGTGCCCGGCAAGCGCAGCAGCTTCAACGTCTCGGTACTCGGTATGGGCATGTTCGTGACCGCGCTGCACGGCTACCTCAACGGCGCATTCTTCAGTCACGACTACAAGCATCAGTACGGCACCGGCTGGCTCACCGATCCGCGTTTCCTCATCGGTGTCGTGGTCTATCTCTGCGGGTTCGCCCTGCTGGTCCGCTCCGAGGCGATTGTGCGCAACCTGCGTGACAAGAACGACCCCGGCGCGGCGGAATACCGGATTCCCTACGGCTTCGGATTCCGATTCGTCACCAGTCCCGCCTACCTCGGCGAGCTGCTCGCCTGGGCCGGCTTCGCGCTGTTGACCTGGTCGCTGGCCGGTGGGGTGATCTTTCTGATCACCGCGGGCAACCTGGTGCCGCGCGCCATTGCGACCCATAGGTGGTACCGCGAGAAGTTCGCCGACTATCCGGCCGACCGGAAGGCGTTGATTCCGTTCGTGATCTGAGGCTGCGCGGCCTGCTCATCCGGTGTCGATGCGGGCCGCCTGCCTGCAGTCCAGCCAGAGCCGCCGCAGCTCGCTGTTGGTGTAGCGGGTGCGGCGTAGGTAGTGCTCGGGTCGCGGGCGGCGGTCGTGCCAGAACCGGCCGGACGGTGGGGTCGGTGCGGCCGCGGCCAGCCAGACGGCAGTGTCCGCGCCCTCGGCCGGAGTGCGCAGCAACGGGCCGATCAGGCGATGGAATCCGGGCAGTGCGGCAGCGACGCCGGGTGTGTCGACCCAGCCCGGGTGCATGCTGTGAAACGAAATGCCCTGGGGGCCATAGTGTTCAGCGAGAATCGGCGTGAAGGCCACCTGCATGCGTTTGGTGCGGGCGTAAGCGGTCGCACCGCGGTAACGGCCCTTGCGGTACTCGGGATCATCGACGGCCAGCGGCTGGGTGTACATGCCGCCTGAGGACATGAAGATCACCCGCGAGTCGTCGGCAGCGTTCAGCAGGGCGGCGAGTCGATCGGTGAGCAACAGCGGGCCGAGGACGTGAGTCGCCAGAGTTAGTTCGTGCCCGTCGGCCGTCTCGGCGCGTTCGGGCGGCAGCACGCCCGCGTTGTGGATCAGTACGTCGAGTTTCGGCAGTCGCTCGCGGAGGCCTTCGGTGCATTCCGTCACGCTGGCCAGGTCTGCGATATCGCATTCCGTGACGGTCAGATCGGCGTCGGGGTGTGTCGTGAGGATGTCGCGCCGGGCGCGTTCGCCGCGTATCCGATCGCGCACGGCAAGAATCACCGATGCGTCGAGTCCGGCCAGTGCCTCGGCGATTGCCTTGCCGATGCCCGAATTCGCGCCGGTCACCATGGCGGTGGCGCCGCGCAGTGCGCCGGGTTCCGGATCGGCGGGCCGGTTGCGTCGGCGCAGGACAACGCCGAGGCGGGTGTATCCGGGAACGATCGTCCGGTCGAGCAGAGTGTCGAGCTTCGGGGCTCCGGATAGATCGGTCATGTCGTCATTGTGCTGGTGATCCGACATTTTGCCGGTGAACGATGCATAAACGTTGCAAGCGAACTGATCGTGACTACAGTCGTGGGATGGGCATCGAGTGTTCGAGCGTCGTCGCCGTTCCCCGGGCCGAGGTATTCGCCTGGTACGCCAGACCAGGAGCGTTCGCCCGGCTGGCGCCGCCGTGGCAGCCGGTGTCGCTGCTGGCGGAGGCGGGCTCGATGCAGGACGGTCAGGCGGTGCTCGGCCTGCCTGGTGGGCTGCGCTGGGTCGCGAGGCATGATCCGAGGGGCTATGAACCGCCGCATCGTTTCGTGGACACGATCGCCGTAGACGGCCTCGCGTCCCTGCCCGCCGGATTGCTGCTGCGGTGGCGGCATACGCACGATTTCGAGGTCGTCGACGATGACCACACCCGGATCGTCGATCGCGTGGAGTCGCCGGTGCCCGCGTTCGCACTGCGATCGATGTTCGACTACCGGTACCGGCAGGTCGCCGACGACCTCGCCGCGCACCGCCGGGCCGCGCGGGTGGGTTTCGCGCCGTCGATCATCGCGATAACCGGTGCATCCGGGTTGGTGGGCTCGGCGTTGGCCGCGTTCCTCACCACCGGCGGGCACGCTGTCATTTCTCTGGTCCGCCACGCACCCCGCAGCACGAGCGAAAGACGCTGGGACCCCGCAGACCCGGCCCCTGATCTGCTCGACGGTGTCGATGCGGTGGTGCACCTGGCCGGTGCGTCGATCGCGGGTCGGTTCACCGAGGAGCACAAGCGAGCGATCGTCGAGAGCCGCATCGAGCCGACCCGCAAACTCGCCGAGCTCGTCGGCCGCGCGGGCGTGCCCACTTTTATCGGCGCCTCCGCGATCGGGTACTACGGCTACGACAGCGGCGAGGAAGTGCTGCGCGAGAACGCTTCTCGTGGCGACGGTTTTCTTGCCGATGTCGTCGCGGACTGGGAGGCGGCCACCGCCCCCGCCGCCGCGGCAGGCGTCCGGGTGGTGTCGGTGCGCACCGGCATCGTACAGTCGCCGCGCGGTGGCACGCTGCGGTTGTTGCGGCCACTGTTCGCGGCTGGGCTGGGCGGCCGGATCGGTGACGGCCACCAGTGGCTTTCCTGGATCGGGATCGATGACCTGGTGGACGTCTATCACCGAGCGCTCTGGCAGGACGATCTGTCTGGTCCGGTGAATGCCGTTGCACCACAGCCAGTTCGGAATATCGACTACACCAGGATCCTGGCCGCCGTGCTGCGCAGGCCCGCGCTGCTCCCGGTGCCGGAGTTCGGTCCCGGCTTGCTGCTGGGCGCGCAAGGAGCGCGGGAGCTGGCGACGGCGAGCCAACGAGTCGAGCCCGCTCGGCTGCAAGCGGCAGGTCACGTCTTCCGTAGGCCGGATCTGGAGTCGACACTGCGACATCTGCTCGGCCGCGTGCCCGCCTAGCCGACCGGCTCCGTGCGGGTGAGCAGCAACTGCTGGACATCGAGATAGCCGCAGCGGAACCCCGCCTCGGCATGCGCCAAATATAACCGCCACATCCTGCGGAACATCGGGTCGAAGCCGAGTGCGGAGACCCGGTCTGGTCGGGAGTCGAATCGCTGCTGCCACAGGCGCAATGTGTGCGCGTAGTGCTCGCCCATCGATAGTTGTTCGCGCACAACCAATCCAGTACTTCGGGCAACCACTTCGCGCAGCAGCCGGGTCGAGGGCAGGAACCCGCCGGGAAAGATGTACTTCTGCACCCAGGTGTAGGTGTTGCGGGTAGCCGCCATCCGGTGGTGCGGCATGGTGATCGATTGGATCGCCACTCGTCCACCCGGTGCGAGCAGGCGATCGATGGTTCGGAAGTAGGTATCCAGATATTCGTAACCGACGGCTTCGATCATCTCTACCGACACCACCGCGTCGTAGCGTCCTTCGACGTGCCGGTAGTCGAGCAGATCGATGGTCACCCGGTCGGCCAGGCCGGCCGCTGTGACCCGGTCGAGCGCCCGCGCCCGCTGCTGCGCGGAGAGTGTCACCGAGCGCACTGCCGCGCCGCGCTGCGCCGCGCGCAGCGCCAATTCGCCCCAGCCGGTGCCGATTTCGAGGACGCGAGTACCGAGACCGACACCGGCAAGGTCGAGCAGCCTATCGATCTTCGTGCGCTGGGCCGCGGCAAGGTCGTTCCATTGCGGCCGTGGCGACAGCGTGGGAAACAGCGCGCTGGAGTAGGTCAGTGTTTCGTCGAGGAACAGTGCGAAGAAGTCATTGGACAGGTCGTAGTGCCTGGCAATATTGCCGCGGGTGTTCGATTCGTTATTCCGCTGCGCAGCAGGGTGTTTCGCGACATATAAGCGACGTAGTCGCTGAAGCGGCGCAGGCACCAGTGTGTCCACATGTCGCGCGAACACCGTCATGGCGGCGGTGAGATCGGGGGCCGACCAATCGCCCGCCATGTAGGACTCGCCGAATCCGATCAACCCGCCGCTGCCGAGGCGCGCGAAGAAATGGTCGGGCCGGTGCAGGATCAGCCGGGGCTGATCCGGCCGCACCGCATTGCGGCCGCGGACCGTTCCGTCGGGGTACTCGACCCTGATCGGCAGATCGCGCACAGCGTATCCAAATAGTCTGTTGGCCACTGCTGTGGCAATGCCCGCGCGAATCCCGGTGGGCACGTGCTCGACGTCGGGATAGGAAGGAAGCTGTCGCGCGGATGCGCAATCGGACGTGGAATGCGATTCGATGCTCACCGCGAAGACTCCGTCAGTGCAGGGGTTGGCCGGGGAACGACGGGCAGGCGGCGCGCCCACAGGCGCATGCCCTGCCAGCGAATGCGCGCCGAAACCACAAGTGGAGCAAAGGGTGCCGCCACTATCGCGCGCAGAATGGTACGGATGGTTGCGGGACGGCAACGCCCGGTCATCGAGGCGGAAAAGATCGGTCCGCCGTCGCTGAGTACGATGGATATTCGCAGCCGCTCGTCCGGTTCCGGCAATCGCATGTGGTACTCGCCGCGCACTTCGTTGAAGGGCGAGACATAGAACTTCTTGGGCGTGCGCGCCCGCGCGTGTTCGTCGAGGCGGACGAGGTAGCAGTGCCGCCCGCCGTAGGTGTTGTGCACCTCGGCGACGACACAGACGCCCGCGCCGGTGTCGTCCCGGCACCAGAACAGCGTGAGTGGATTGAACACATAGCCGAATACCCGTGCGTTGGTGAGCATGAGGATTCGGCCGCCGTGTAAGTCGATACCTTCACTGTCGAGGAAGTCCTCGACGTTCGCACGCAGCGACCGAGTCGGGTCGCCGAGATGATCGGCGGATCGGAATGTCGCGATAGTCCGCAGCCAGCGCGGCAACCTGGGCATATCGTCGAGGTCGATCAACCAGCTGTAGCTGCGATAGCGGAACTCGTGTCGTAACGGCGTGATGCGGACATGACGGATGTGCGTGCGGATGATGCTCGCTGTCATGATGCTCGCACCGTTGTCGCGGGCCTGTTCGTCCACCGCGCACCGAGCCGCTCGGCAGCGCGCAGGCCCGACAGAGCGCCGTCCTCATGGAACCCCCAACCGTGATAAGCGCCGGCGAATGTCAGTCGGGCATTGCCGATTTCACCGAGTCTGCGCTGTGCCGCAACCGACGCCGGAGTGTATTGCGGATGTTGGTAGATCATTCGATCCACGACCAGGTTCCCATCGATGCGGTCGTGCGGGCCGAGGGTGACGAGGAAGCGTCGATCCGTGCCTGCGAGTCGCTGCAATCGGGTGAGGTCGTAGCTGACCAGGACACGATCGACCGGCGCGGTGCACGAAGGCAGTCGATAGTTCCATGAGGCTCGCGCCCGTCGCGCTCTCGGCAGCACCGACTCGTCGGTGTGCAGCACCGTGTGGTTCACCGAATAGGGTATGGCGGAGAGGATTTCGCACTCGGCGGCGGTCGGTTCGGTGAGGATATCGAGCGCCTGATCCGGGTGGGTGGCGATGACAGCGGCGTCGAAGACGCGCAGTTCATCTGCTTCGTCACGGACTGCGACACCATCGGGGAGTCGGTGCACCGCCCGCACCAGGGTCGAGCGCAGCACCGTGTCGAGTTGCTGAGCGACGGCGTTCACGTAGGTGGCAGATCCGCCGGTGACCGTGCGCCAAGTGGGGGAGCCGAACACCGTCAGCATGCCGTGGTGGTCGAGGAAGGTGAAGAGGTATCGGGCCGGGTAGCGCAGGGCTGTCACCGGGTCGCACGACCACACCGCGGCGACCAATGGCGTCAGAAAGTGCGTGACGAAGTAGGCGGAGAAACGAGTGGCTCGTACCCATTCCCCCAGCGTGCGGTCGGACTCGGGTCCGGCGTCGAGTTCGGCGCGTGCGAGCCGATGGAACCGTGGCACCTCGGTCAGCAGTCGCAGGTAACGGCCGTTGCGCAGCGAGCGGGCGTCGGCGAACAATCCGCCGAGTCCACGAGCGCCCGCGTATTCCAGGCCGCAGCCCTCGCACTTTACCGACATGCTCATATCCGAATCCTGTGTCGCAATGCCCAATTCGCCGAACAGGCGCAGCAGAGTCGGGTATGTGCGCTCGTTGTGCACGATGAAACCGGTATCGACGTGGACGTCTGTGCCGCGGCGCACGGTGATCCGGTGGGTGTCCGCATGACCGCCGAGGCGAGCGTCTGCCTCGTACAGGGTCACTCCGGCCGAACGCGCGAGCACCCAGGCTGCTGTCAGTCCGGCCACTCCGCTGCCGATGACGGCAACTCGCCGGAGGTCGTTCATCGGATCGGTGTGCTCGATCATCGTGCTCCTTCTCTCCGGCAGGCGGCGCCGGACGATCCGCTGGTCGGAGGCTGAATTCCGCGGCGATCGGGTCGCAGCGACGCGCCGGCGGAGTCGTCGGCGGAACCGGCATTCGCCGTTCGGTGGACGCGCCCATGTAGCGATGCATCAATTATGCATCGTTTTGTGTGAGCGGGCTACCCGTGCCGAAATTCGGGCACTTCGCCCGACCGGCGAGCAGTGGTTGTCGGGGTATTTCGGAGACCGCGCCTCGGCGGTCGGGTGTGACCGTCGCGGATCGAGCAACGTGGCTGTCGGGCAGGGGCGGTGGCGTGGAATCGGGAAATCTGTGCGCCGTGGCAACGCCGACGGGACAGAGCGGCGACGCGGCGACGCCGATGGGACACGGCACCTCGGGTCGTACGTCGTTCGCGTAGGCGAACGAATTAGCTCAGGCGGTCGGCGGCATCGGTGAGGCTATCGAGCCGGACGACCGAGTCGGGCAGGATAACCGCGTCCCAGCCGGGGCCGCCGACGAACACTCCGGCTCCCGCGGCGACGCATGCGCGCACCGCTGAGGTCAGCGCGGTCGATTCCTGCTGTGACCACAGCACTGCGCACGCGGAGCGGTCATGCCTGGCAAGGGCGTCGGTCAGCGCGGTGGTCGGGACATCCGCGCCGAGCATCCACGCTCCGACACCGCGCTCCGCAAGGGCCGCGCGCAGGACCTCGAGCGGCAGCGCATGCGTCTCACCGCTGGTGCAGGCCAGCACGACCGGTCTCGAAGTCGGCCCTTCGGGCGGCGGGTTGGTGCGGTGCAGGACCGAGGTGATGCACCATGACAACAGGTGTTCGACGTCGATGCAGCCCTCGCCGGCGTGCTGGCGCGCGACGATGTCGGCAAAAGCCGGGCGGCACAACTGATCCCACGTGTCCACCACGCCGAAGGCGCGGACGTGGGCGGCGAGCCGGTCGCACACCGTCGTCGCGTCGAGCGCGAAGGCCGCGAACAACAGTGCTGCACGATCTCCGAGTGTCGGTGTGGCGCCACGCACCACCGCCGCCGCGCCCGCGGGCGTCGCCCCATCTCTGATGAGGGCGAGCATACGGCCGAGCACCTCGATGTCGGTCTCGGTGTAGAGGCGGTGTTTTCCGGGCCGCTGCTGCGGCGGGCCGATGTTGTAGCGCCGATTCCAGCTTCGCAGGGTGGCCGTCGGGATGCCGAGTCGGTCGGCGACGGCGCGCACCGTGTATCCGGCCGCGTCGGAGGCGGGAACGGTACCGGCGGACATCGCACCATTCTGCCCGGTCCCGTTCTCGCGCTTCGTCACGGCCGGGAGCCCGTGCGTCGATTCTGACCGCGACTGCCCGACCCGGCGTTCATCGCCGCACGGTGGCGGCCGCCGTCGCGGCGCAGAGCAGGCCCCAGCCTGCCGTCACCGCGATGGCCTTCCCACGCTGGGTCTGCCCGCGCAAGGTTGTGCCGACCACCACGGTGTCGGCCAGGTCCGAGCACGCCCGCACGGCGATCACAAGCCGCATCGCGCCTGGTCCCGGCGCTGCGACGAGCGCAAGGCCCGAGGCGGCATCGCGCAGGCCCACCATCCGCGCGAGGGCTCGCGCGGCGGGGTCGTCCGAACTCCAGCCGCATGGCCCGAGCAAGAACGCGGGACGTGCGGTCACCGCGAGTCCGTATGCCGCGGTTACCGCGCCCGCCACACGCGGCAGCCACATCGTCGTCATAGATCCTCCTTCCCGCGAGCAGGGTGTGCATCAATTATGCATCGTTATGCGCTACTATGGTCGAAGCCATCGAATCAGAGGAGTTCGCATGACCCCAATTCGAACCAGCCGGCATTCCGGTTGCCTCGCGGCTGGAGTGGCTTCGGCGCTGATCGCCATCACTACGGCCGCGGGAACTGCGGTCGCCGGCCCGGCGGTATCGCCGACAGAGGCCCCCGCGCCGGTTCCGAATCTCGACCTCGACCGGTATCTCGGCACCTGGAATCAACTGGCCGCTGTGCCGCAGTACTTCAACCTTGTGTGCGCCCGCGATACGCGGGCCACCTACGCGCTCGACCCGCAGGGCAATATTTCCGTGCACAACTCGTGCACCACATGGGTGAATTCGCTCAACGAAATCACCGGCACCGCAACGGTCAATGATCGGACGACCGGCGCGCAACTGCACGTCAGCTTTCCCGGGGTACCCACCCAGGATGGACTGGAAGGTCCGACCAACTACATTGTCACCGCGTTGGACGAGGCGTACTCGTGGGCCCTGGTCACCGATCCGAGCCGAACCTCCGGCTTCGTCCTCGCTCGCGACCGGGTACTGGATACCGCTCAGTGGCAACGGGTTCGGGCCGCTATCGATGCCGTGGGCCAGAATTCCTGTCTGTATCTGACCTCACCGACAACAGGTGGTCGGACCGATATCGCACCATTGTGTGCGGTGACGCGATGACCGTCACGATCGCACTGTTCACCCGCGACCTGCGGGTGCGTGACAACCCCGTGCTGATCGCGGCGTATCGCGAGGGTGCCGCGGTGGTGCCGCTGTTCGTCGTCGACGAGAAGATCCTGTCCGGGCGCATTCCCTCGCCGAACCGGGCCTGGTTTCTGGCCGCCGCGCTCGGCGAGCTCGATGCCGAATTGCGTGCCATCGGAGGACGTTTGGTGGTGCGGCGCGGTGATGTCGTCACCGAGGTCGACCGAGTGGTTGCGGAGGTGCACGCCGACAGCGTGCATATCGCTGCCGATGTGAGCGGATACAGCCACAGGCGCGAAGATGCGCTGCGGGTGCGGCTCGAGCGGCGCAGTTGTCTGCTGCACACGCATGCCGTCTCGATCACCGCCGCAGATCCGGAAGAGTTGGTCCCCTCGACAGGACGTGACCACTTCGCGGTGTTCACACCGTATTTCCGGCGATGGGCGCAGGCTCACCGACGCGAGCCGCTCGGCAGACCGCGCAAACTGTCCCTGCCCGAGGTAGCCGGACTGCCATTGCCGGAGCCCGACGATATCTGCGTCGGGGCGACATCGCCCCAGCTGTCCGTCGGCGGCGAGACCACGGGCCGAAAGATCATGCGGGACTGGCTGTCCGGCCCGATCGGTGGCTACGAGCGCAGCAACGACGACCTCTCCGCCGACGCCACTTCGCGGCTGTCGCCGTATCTGCACTTCGGCTGCGTGTCCCCGGTGGAGGTGGTGCACCGGGTCGACATGTCGACCGCGGACGGCCATGCCTTCGCCCGGCAACTGGCATGGCGCGACTTCCACCATCAACTGCTGGCCGCCCGCCCCGACACCGCCCGCTCGGATTACCGCCCCCGCCGGATCGGTTGGCGCGACGACCCTCAGGCCGTCGAGGCATGGCGCGAGGGCCGCACCGGCTACCCCGTTGTCGACGCGGCGATGCGTCAACTGCGCGCCGAGGGCTGGATGCCGGGCCGCGCCCGACTGATCACCGCTAGCTTCTTATCCAAATCCCTTCGCGTGGACTGGCGCATCGGCGCAGACCACTTCCTGCACTGGCTGGTCGACGCAGACCTGGCGAACAATCAGCTCAACTGGCAGTGGGCCGCAGGCACCGGCACCGACACTCGCCCCAACCGCGTGCTCAACCCGCTACGCCAAGCCGAACGTTACGACCCCGGCGGCGCATACGTCCGCCGCTGGATCCCCGAACTCGCTCACCTACCCGCCGCCACCATTCACACTCCATGGCGCGAAAACATCAATCCCGCAGACTATCCCGCCCCGATCATCGACTGCGTCGGCATGTAGTGCGACGACAGCAATGCGTCGTCCGGTCCCTGCCGCACTCGGAACCAGCCTCGGTCTCGGCCATTGCGTTGATGGCGGCCTAAGTCTGTGGCGATGACGAATTTCGGCAGCTGGTCCGAAGCTTCGGCGATGTGGCCAAGGCGCCGAGCTCGTAGTTCGCAGTCGCCGCCGATGAGATTGCCTTCCGGGATAAGGCATTCAGCCGGTTGTGACGTGGTGGTCCGCAGGCCGGCCGAACCGGTTGCACTGTCGAAACATTCGACAGCGGGCTATGTGACCCGAGGCGTAGACCTCCAGGCTGGATCGGTCCGAAAGCGCACCCACTGCTGCACCGGCTCTCGGGATCTGCACCCTTGCGGGCAGCCAGAAGGGGTGCGATCCCGAGGACGGGCGCGTCTGATGCCGGTGGACTACCTCGGTGGTGAGACCAGCATCGGTTGGTGTAGGTCGTAGTATTCGACCTCGCCCATGAGTTTGCTTTCCTCTTCGAACAATGACCTCAGGTCGTCGGGGATCTCGATCTCCTCGGCTGCTCGAGCTTCGGCTTCGGAGGTGAAGTAGACCGCCTCGACGTATCCGTCGCCGCCGAAGGTCGCCAAGGTGCCGCCGAGGATTTCTGGGCGCAGTTCGTGCACACGATCGGCGCCCTGCGACAGCAATTCGTGCATTCGGCCTGTGTCGCGGGTGTGGCCCTCCATGATTTGCACGAAGCCGGCTTCGTCGGAGCCGCCCCCCAGCCACTGCGTCACCGCGGGGCAGTCCATGAATGTGACAGGTCCGTCGAAGCATTTTTCGGTCTCGGCCCACCAGGCGCCTTGCTCGGGGCGCGCACTGTTGCGTCGTGCCGCCTCTTCGGATTCGAATCGTGCCAGCGCGATGAATGTTCCGTCATCGCACAGTCCGCAGGTTGTTCCGAGGTAGCCGACGGCTCCCGGTTGCAGTTCTTCGGTCCACCGGTCCATGCACCGACGTAATCGGTCCGGATCGGCGGCTTTGCCTTGAATGACTTGGATGAACATCGAGTCCTCCTCGTGTGGAGTGACCACTCCGCATCGTCGCGGGGCCGACGCCTCGTGGTCCACCGAGGGCTGTGGGACCGCACGGCCCGCGAAGGCAGCCGCCGCATAGCTAATCGTTCGCTGCCGGGCCGCCGTGCGCAAGTATGGCTGGTCCTGGTCTGGAATGTCGAGTTGCGCGACCTGAGCCATTGTGCAGGCGCGCACCGTGGAGGAGGGTGAGTATGTCCGGTGGCGCCACCGGGGTGCCGCCCTACAGGGTAGGAGGTAACCCGTGTACGCACGATCAAGCACAATTGCGGCCAAGCCGTCGTCGATCGACTCCGGGATCGCATACCTGCGCGATAAGGCGATGCCGTCGATGCCCGAGCTCGAGGGGTGGGTGGGCCTGTCGTTGCTGGTCGACAGGGGATCAGGACGCTGCATCGTCACTTCGGCGTGGGAATCCGAGGCCGTGATGCATGACAGCAGAGGCCGGGTCCAGGCACTGCGTTCCGGTGTGGCTCAGGCGCTCAACGGCCAGATCGATCTGGTCCAGGAATGGGAAATCGCGCTCATGCATCGTGATCAACTGTCCAGCGACGGCGCATGCACTCGGTGCACGTGGCTGCAGGCCGGTCCGGGTGAGATCGATCGGCTGATCGACACGGTCAAGATGAGCGTGTTGCCCGAGGCCGAGATGATGGAAGGATTCTGCAGCTCCAGTCTGTTCGTCGATCGGGCCACCAACCGCGCGGTGGGCGCGATGGTCTGGGCAAACCGCGAGGCGCTGGACAACAGCCGCGAACCGGCGAAGCGGATCAGGACCGCGGCGGCCCGAACTTCCGGTGCCAGCGTGCTCGAGGTCGCGGAGTTCGAGCTGGGCTTCGCTCATCTGCGCGTGCCAGAGATGGCTTGACGCCATCCGTCGGCGCGGCGACCGGCACCGCCGCGCCGACGGAGCCGGGCAGGCGCGGAAGACGCACCCGCCCAGCGGTTCCCGGCCTGCAGATTGTGCGACCGGGATGTTCGCGAACGACGACAACGCGAACTCGACCACCGCCCCGTCAGTATGGAGCTGATAGATATGATCTCTTGTGCACACTATAAAACTATTTCGAGCATATTTGCGCATCAAATATCAGAGAAACGTCTGACGGATTCACAGTGCGGGCGTGGACACGACACGGGCCCCGGGTCACTGCCCGGGGCCCGCTGTGCGCGCTACGGCCCTCAGCTGTTCAGTCGTGCGTGACCCGCCGCGATCGGGTGAGCAGGTTGCCATCGACCCGGACCAGAACGTCGTGGACGACGGTGCTCGGATTGATCTCCGGTGCGCTGCCGGGACGGATCTTGACGACCAGGCAGTAGGCCGTGGACACGATGGTGCCATCCTCTTGAGGCTGCAGATTGATCATGTTGAACCAATGCCTGCGCTGCATCGGATCTGTCTCGAACCGCTTGTGGAACTCGACGAGATCCGCCACGATGCGTGCCCTGGTCCGGGCCGGCGGGCGGCCCGGTGTGTGTTCGAATTCCGCGTCCTCGGTGAAGGTTTCGGCGTAGCCGGGAATATCGCGGTCATCGAGCCGCTGCATCTGATCGGCGTAGAACTGCTGAACCTCGGCGTACAACTCGGTCCGGGCGGCGACGGTGGTCATGTTCGCTCCTGGTGCGGCGGGGATCTCTGCTGCCACGGTGACCGATCACGCTAGAGCCCTGCTCGAGTGGTGGCCTGCCCTGCGGCGGGTTGACCAGAGCTATAGGAGCCCGGACGAGTCTGGAGGTCGAAGAAACCGGGCGAGTTCGAATATTCGAGCGATGGAGGAGTCATGGCGGAAAGTCGGCGCGTCGCGCTGGTGACAGGAGCGACCAGTGGCATGGGTCTGGAAATCACCAAAAGTCTTGCTGGTCAGGGTATCTCGGTGTTCATCTGCGCTCGGGATCAGGAGCGGCTGACCGATACCATCAAGGACCTGCAGGAAGAGGGCAATGAGGTCGACGGCGCTGTCTGCGATGTCGGCGACCCCGCGCAGGTGCGGGAGTACGTCGAGGCGGGTGTCGGCCGGTACGGTCCGATCGACATTCTGGTCAACAACGCGGGCCGCAGCGGTGGCGGGGTGACCGCCGAGGTGACCGACGAGCTGTGGTTCGACGTGATCAACACCAACCTCAACAGCGTCTTCCTGATGACAAAAGCGACGCTGACCGCGGGCAGCATGCTCGAGCGCGGTAGCGGGCGCATCGTCAATATCGCCTCCACCGGTGGCAAACAGGGCGTCGTGCACGGTGCGCCGTATTCGGCGTCCAAGCACGGCGTTGTCGGGTTCACCAAGGCGCTCGGGCTCGAGCTCGCCAAGACCGGGATCACTGTGAACGCGGTGTGCCCCGGTTTTGTGGAAACCCCGATGGCAGAACGGGTTCGGGAGGTCTACTCCGG
Organism: Nocardia sp. CWNU-33; assembly: GCF_046764895.1. Taxonomy (NCBI): domain Bacteria; kingdom Bacillati; phylum Actinomycetota; class Actinomycetes; order Mycobacteriales; family Nocardiaceae; genus Nocardia; species Nocardia sp. CWNU-33. The sequence continues at coordinate 17,705 of NZ_JBKOQN010000020.1, forward strand.
GCTGTGGGGCGTGGACACCGACGAGGTGCACGCTCGGGTCAGCGCCAGGGTGCCGATCGGGCGCTATGTGCAGCCGTTCGAGGTGGCGGCCATGGTCGATTATCTGATCGGCCCCGGCGCGGGAGCGGTAACCGCTCAGGCGCTGAATGTCTGTGGCGGGCTCGGCAATTACTGATCTGGTCGAAAGGTCTCAGCGATGACGACAGTGGAAGAGAACCTTGCGGACGAGCAGCACGATTACCTGCGCACCCTCGAGGCGATACAGACGGGCGCATTGCGGCTGCTCGCTGGATTTCCGCGACAGCCGAGCGCCCTGCGGATTCAAGTCGGGGAGGTGACGGTCGAGGCGGAGTGGGCGGTTGCCGCCCCGGTACCGATATCCGGGACGGCGCTGACCGAAGCACCGGAAAGCGCTGAGGTCGAAGAGGCCACACCGGTCGACCCGGTGATTCGCGCGCCGAGTGTCGGAGTGTTCTACCGCTGCCCGGAACCGGGCGCCGAGCCGTTTGTCGCGGTGGGTGATCGGATTTCGGCAGGCGAGCAGATTGCGATCGTCGAGGCGATGAAGTTGATGATCCCGGTGACCGCGCAGGTGAGCGGAGTGATCACCGGGGTGCTCAAAGAGGACAACGAACCCGTGCAGTTCGATGACGCGCTATTTTCCTACGTTCCGGAATGAGAATCATTGCGGAACAAGGTAATTCGGGACGGCGGCGGGTTCAGGCGACGAGCCGGACCCGCCGCCAGGTCAGCACTCGACGCTGGGTCCGGCCATCGACCTGCGCCGCGCCGATCAAGGTGAGTGTGTCGCCGGCGAGCGTGCATTGCCGCACCTGTTCGGTATCGGCCCAGGCGGGGTTGGAGCACACGGTGATCGCGTGCACCATTTCCACACCGGATTGCCGCCAGGTACCCGCGTACCCCATGAACGGATTCGCCCCGACGGCCCCGTCGGTACGCATCATGCTCACCGACATGTGCCCGTGCGGCTCGTACATCAGCAGCCCGCGCGGCGCCTCGCCCAGCGGCCCTTCGCTGCGCGTATCCGAATCATCAATATCGAAGTAGGACACCAGCTGCCAGGTCCCGACGAAATCGGTTGCGTTCATGGGTCTCACCCTGCGCGCTGCCGCTCGAATCACGCTCGAGCCGACCGATCCTCAGCCCCAGAACCCCACGATGCTGGTGCCGGGGAACCGCTTGACCTCCCGCATCCACGCGATGCAGTCTTCGATTCCCTCGAGCACATCCGGTTCCAGCGCGGCGCGCTGCTCGGGGAGCGTGGCGGCCCATCGGTCGAGTGCGGCCAAACAATCCTGTTCGGCCCACTCGCCGCAGCCTGCCAGCGTCGGATGCGGCAGCCCGGCCGGCAACCGGTTTCCCGCGAAGGCGCGCACGCTGACTCGCATTCCCAAGGCCGCCAGGCCTTTATCGACCCGGGCCGGCCAATCGAACTGCAGCGGCCCCCACAGGTCGTCGAGTGCGGCACCGAAAACCGAACACATGCTCTCGTAGACGTCCAGGTAATCGTTGGCGTACCGCTGCTCGAACGGGCCACCGTCGATCACCGTCCGTAGTGCCTGTGCCGCGGTGGGCGCGCCATCGGCGATCTGCCCGGCGTAGTCCTCGTCCAGCTGCGCCATGGTCTCGGCGCGCTCGGCTGAAATACGCGCGAAGTGGCCGTCGTCCTTCGACCCGACCACTTCGTCGACCGTATTGAGGTCGACTATGTACAGACTCAGGAAGTACCCCACGGCGGGAGTCTATGTCCTCGGCCGTCATGCGTAGCAGGTCGGTTGCCTGCCTCCGTTGTAGGCAACCATCTCGCCGAAAATCGACAGCACATCGAGCGGTGTGCCCGCCGGCCCGCCGTCGAGTTCCGCATAAGCGCGGTACAGGTTTCCGACGATCCGTTCGGCGTCGACGAGTTCGGTGAACTCACCGTGGTCGACCTGCCGTGCGACCTCCAGCGGTGTCAGGCCGAGCGAGCGCCCCTCGGCCGCGAGCTCCTGGATCCATTGCAGGTAGCGGGCCGTTTGTGCGAGCACTTCCGCACCTGTCACCGGGCCATGACCGGAGACAACGGTTTTCGCGCCGAGCGCGGCGAGCCTGCGGACGGCGGTGAGCGAGCCACTGATCGATCCCATCAGACAGAACGGGGCCGCGCCGGACATGACGATGTCACCGGCGAACAGGACGCGCTCCTCCGGGAGCCAGGCGACCACGTCGTTGGTGGTGTGCGCGGCGGGACCGAGGTGGATCAGTTCGACCCGGCGGTCGCCGACATGCACGGTGATCCGGTCGGCGAAGGTGATGGTGGGCAGCGTGACTCGCACATCGCCCCACGCCACGTCCGGCCACAGCTGTGTCAGCGCGAGGCCGGTGTCGATCATCTCGGGGCGGATGCGGTCGTGGCCGAGCACCACCGCGGTGGGACCGAAGAGATGGTTGCCGAAGTTGTGATCGCCGTGGTGGTGGGTGTTCAGGATCGTCCTGGCCGGGCCGACCTCCAAGCCGTCGACGAAGTCGACCAGGGCGCGCGTGCGGCCTTCGGTGGCCAGGGTATCGATCACCAGAGCGCCGTTCGTCCCCGCCAGGACGCCTGCATTGCTGACACACCAGCCGCCGCGACTGTGGGTGTAGGCGAAGACGTTGTCGGCGACTTCACGCACGACCGGCGCGGCGAGCTGGGGGGGTCGGGTCGAGGTCATGTCGGTGACTTCGTCGCGTCGGCCTGCTGTGCCGCGGCATACCGCACCGCGCACAACAGCGTATTGCGGCTGTTGGTGCCGAGGGCCTCACCGAGATAGGCGCGCGCATCGGCCAGATCGGTATCCGCGCCCAGTATTTCGCGTGCCCGCTCGGGGTTGATGGCGACCGTGTGCCGTGCGGTGACCACCGCGCCGTCTCGACCGTCGGCGAATTCCCAAGCGCCGCTGTGCCCGAAGAGCATGGCGGGCGGCATCAACTGCTTGTAGTCGATCCGCGTGCCGTCGAAACAGACGCGTACCGACTTGGTGGTGTGTGCGATCCCACCCGCCGTCACCGTGTCCATCTCCATCAGCTGGACGCCTTCGGCATCCTCGGTGAGCTCGATTCTGCTGACATGCGGAACGTGCTCGGGCCACTGTTCGCTGTGGTAGATGAAGTCGTAGAGCTCGGCGGCGGAGGCATCGAGCACCACGGTGTCCTCGAAGGTGTGGATGACGTCGTCGATCGGATGTCCCAGCTCGGCAATGCGCGCGAGCGCCGCGAGCTCGCTGATGCTGTTGCGGTCCACCGCGCCCGCGACCAGCGCGGGGTCGACGCCGTCCACGACGGTGAAGCGGTGGTCCAACGTCACTTCGGTGACGCCCGGGTCGAGCTCACGGAAAGCCCACCTGCCGCCCATGGACGCGATCGGAGTGCGGCTGCGTTCCTGCTCGAACGAGATCCGGTGTTGATCCCGGTCGAGCAGCCGTCGCGAGGTCCAGTTCGTCACCTCACCATTGACGGTGGCCCACAACCGGAATCGCTCTTCGTCCGGTCCACGATGCAGATGGCGAACCAGCACACTCGGCCCGAAAACCACCGGCCAGCAGCTCACATCGGCGACCAGGTCGTAGACGATCTCGGGTGCCGCCTTGATGACCTGGGTATGGCGCATGTCCCGGGCGAGCGCGCTCATGCCGCACCACGCAGCTGGTCGTTGACAATATCGATCAGTTCCTGCGGCGTCTTGACATCGATGAGTTGCTCCTCCGGGATCATCACCCCGAAATCGCGCTGGATCCGCGACGCGGTCTCGATCAACGCCAGCGAGTCGTAGCCGAGCTGGTCGAAATCGACGGTCGAAATATCGCCGTTCAGCTCGGCGATCTCGTCGCCGCCCGCGCATTCCACGAGGATCTGTCGCAGTGCTGTGATGGTCATGGTCATGATCGGCTCCTCGAAGTGCTGCGGATTAGACGGACACGGTGCGTACGACGACCGCGGAGTTGAAACCCCAACGGCCACGGGCAAGAACGAGGGCCGCACCGACATCGGTGGGCCGTGCGGCACCGAGCACCAGATCGATCCGGTAGTGCTCGGCGAGTTCGGTGGTGTGGGCGGTCGGTGGGATCACCGCATCACGCATCGACAGCAGCGCGGTCACGATGTCGAGCGGGCCTGCACCGGAAAACAGCCGGCCTGTCAGTGGTTTGGTGGCGGTCACCGGTACGCCGTTCGCCCCGAAGATCGACTCGATCGCAGCGGCCTCGTCGCGGTCGCGATCGGGAAGCCCGGAGGCGTCGGCGAATACGACGTCGATCTCGTCGGGTCGCAGCCCCGCGTCCGCGAGTGCCAGCTCAGCCGCACGGCGCAGACCCGAGGGGCGCTGCGAGCCCGGTGGCGGATCGAAAGTGGAGGCGTACCCGGCGATCTCGCCGTGTACCTTGGGCACACCACGCGCTCGCGCGGCCGCGGCATCCTCCAGCACGAGCATCGCGCCGCCCTCACCGGGCACGTAACCCGCGGCGGCGACATCGAAGGGCAGGTACGCACGCGACGGTTCGGAAGCCGTGCTGACCGCGCCGCTGGAGACATGCGAAGCCCAACCCCACGGGTCGAGCGCCGAATCGACGCCGCCGGTCACCACCAGGGGGGTGCCGCGTCGCACCGTGCGCCGTGCGTGCCCGACCGCGTCCAAGCCGCCCGCCTGCTCGGCGACCAGCGCACTACTCGGACCGCGCATGCCGTGCCGGATCGAGATCTGGCCGGTGTTCACCGCATAGAACCAGGCGAAGGATTCGTACACGCTCACGTGCTGCGAACCGAGCGACCACAATTTGTTGAACTCGCGGTGGGTGAATTCGAAACCGCCGGAGGCATTTCCGGTCACCACGCCCATGTCGTAGTCGGTGAGTGCCGCGGTGTCCACCTTCGCGTCGTCCAACGCCCACTGCGCCGCGACCAGAGCCATTCTGGTCGACACATCGGTCTGTGGGAGCAGTCGACTCGGCAGGTGCTCGGCCGCCTCGAAATCGGCGACCTGCCCGGCCAATCGTGCCGTGGCAGTACTCGTGTCGAACCGGGTGAGCGGCGCGATCCCGCCGCGACCTTCCAGGACCGCGTCCCAGAACCGCTCCGGGCCGAGGCCGTTCGGGGCGATGACGCCCATTCCCGTCACCAGAGTCATGCCGCCGCACCCTTCGGGTGGCGCAGCACCATGGCGCTCTGGAATCCGCCGAACCCGCTGCCGACGGTGAGCACGGTGTCCATCCGATGATCGCGCGCGACCAGCGGCACATAGTCCAGGTCGCATTCCGGATCGGGTTCGTGCAGATTCGCCGTCGGCGGCACCACCTGGTACTCGAGGGCCAGAAGCGAGGCCGCGATCTCGACCGACCCGATCGCGCCGAGCGAGTGGCCGACCATCGACTTGATCGAACTCATCGGGGTCTCGTACGCATGCGCGCCGAGGCTGCGCTTCACCGCTGCTGTTTCGTGCCGGTCGTTCTGCCTGGTACCGGAGCCGTGCGCATTGATGTAGTCGACCTCGGTCGGGTCGATCTGCGATTCGTCGAGCGCCACCCGGATCGCCTCGGCCATTTCCCGGCCATCGGCCTTCAGCCCCGTCATGTGGTAGGCGTTGCATCGGGTCGCGTAGCCGGAGATCTCCGCGTAGATGTGCGCGCCGCGGGCGCGGGCGCTCTCGTACTCTTCCAGCACGAACATCGCCGCGCCCTCGGCGAGCACGAACCCGTTGCGGGAGTTGTCGAAGGGGCGCGAGGCCACTTCGGGCTCGTCATTGCGGGAGGTGGTCGCCTTGATCGCGTCGAAACAGGCCACCACGATCGGAGTGATCGGGGTGTCGGACGCACCTGCGAGCATGACCTCTGCCGAGCCCTCACGGATCAACTGCACTGCGTGCCCGACCGAGTCGAGACCAGAGGTGCAGCCATTGGAGACCATCGCGACCGGACCCTCGGCGCCCACGCTCCAGGCCACCTCCGCGGGCATCACGCTCGGGATCATGTAGTCGAACATGTGCGGCGACAGGTAGTTCTGGTCGACCAGCCAGTTCCGCCCGGAATCCGACAGCACCAGGTATTCCTGTTCCAGGCTGGTTGCTGCGGCCACCGCGCTGCCGAGGCTGACGCCGAGGCGGTGCGGGTCGAGCGAGCCGATATCCAGCCCGCTGTCGGCCACAGCCTCCCGCGCACACACGACAGCGAATTGGACGGCGCGGTCCATCCGCCGAATCTCTCGGGGCGACAGACCCTCCAGCACCGGATCGAAGTCTGCTTCGCCTGCTACTCGGGATCGGTAGGGCGAGGCGTCGAAGAACGAAATCCGGCGGGTGGCGGTGCGGCCCGAGGACAGCAGTTTCCAGAACTCGTCCTTGCCGGATCCGCCCGGCGCGCGAACGCCGAGTCCGGTGACGACAACACGGCGGGTCATCTCGCACCACCGGTGACGAAGGTGTGCATAGCTGTATCTCCCTTCACGCCGACGAGGTTCTCGCCATTCCAGCGTTGATCGGCACCAAGCATCCGATGGCGCCCTCGAACCTCACTCGAGCCCGCGAGTCCAGTTGTTCTCTAGTGGGCGCGCGGAAGCTGTGGGGAGTAGTCACGTGGCCGGCGTTATCGAGCACAGGAGAAACGCGTGAAGATGTCAGCAGACAGCCGTAACGGCGCCGCGGAGTGGATGCTCTGCCCCGGCTGCCGGATTCCGGTGTACGGCAAACGATTCGCCCGCGACCTCGGCGTCTGCGCCGAATGCGGCAAGCACACCCCGATCACCGCGCAACAGCGCATCGGGCAACTCGCCGACGGCGGCCGCTTCGAACCGTTCGCCGTTGCGTCGACCGACGACGATCCGCTCGACTTCACCGACACCAAGCCCTACCGGGACCGGCTCGCCGCGGCGCGGGCCCGCACCGGGATGTCGGACGGGGTGCTCTGCGCATTCGCGACGATCGAGGACAACCCGGTGATCATCGCGGCCATGGACTTTCGTTTCCTCGGCGGCAGCCTGGGCACCGCGGTCGGTGAGATGATCACCGAGGCCGCGGAAACCGCTCTCGCCGAAAGCATTCCGCTGCTGATCGTTACCGCATCCGGCGGCGCGAGGATGCAGGAGGGTGCGCTGTCGCTGATGCAGATGGCCAAGACCAGCGCCGCACTCGAGCAACTCGATCGTGCCGGCATTCTGACCATCACCCTGATCACCGACCCGACCTACGGCGGCGTCGCAGCCTCCTTCGCAACGTTGTCCGACGTTCTCATCGCCGAGCCGGGCGCGCGGCTCGGATTCGCCGGGCGGCGGGTGATCGAGCAGACGATCCGGCAGGAATTGCCCGCCGAGTTCCAGACCGCGGAATTCCTGCTCGCGCGCGGACTCATCGACATGATCGTGCCGAGATCGGGACTGCGACAGGCGCTCGGCTCGCTGCTGCGCATCGTGACGCCGGTGACCGCTGCCGCTGGGCCCGCTCTTTCCGATCCGGGCACCATCGCCGATCCCGACCTCGTTTCCGAAACCGATCCCTGGGCCCAGGTGCGCAGGGCGCGCAAGCCGAGCAGACCGACCGCGCTCGACTACTTCGCGCTCGCCTTCGAGGGGTTTCTGGAATTGCGCGGCGACCGGATCTCCGGTGATTGCGCCGCGGTCGTCGGTGGTCCGGCTTGGTTGGATGATCAGCCGGTCATGGTGATCGGGCAGCAGAAGGGTCACGAGCCGAAGGAGTTGATGGCCCGCAACTTCGGCATGCCGACCCCCGCGGGCTACCGCAAGTCGGCGCGGCTCATGCGTCTCGCCGAGAAACTGGGGCTGCCGGTGATCACCTTGATCGATACACCGGGCGCGTACCCGGGCGCGACCGCGGAGGAGCAAGGGCAGGCGATCGTCATCGCCGAGAACATCCGCCTGATGTCCGCGTTGCAGGTGCCCGTGATCAGCGTGGTCATCGGCGAGGGCGGCAGCGGTGGCGCGCTGGCGCTCGGTGTTGCCAACCGGGTGCTGATGTTCGCCAACGGCACCTATTCGGTGATCAGTCCGGAGGGGTGTGCGGCGATCGTGTGGAACGATCCCGCCGCCGCGCCGAATGCCGCTGCAGCACTGTGCCTTACGGCCCGTGACCTGCTGCGGCTCGGTGTCGTTGACGCGGTGCTGCCCGAACCCGGCGACGATGTGGGCGGTGCGCCGCTGGCGGCCGCGAACCAGTTGCACCGCGCTCTCGTAGCGAACCTGCGCGAGCTGAGCGGCCGTAGCGGCGAGGACATCGCGGCCGAACGGCGGGCGCGCTTCCGCCGCTTCGGCGCGCGGCGGCAGGCCCAGGTCCGGTCGGTGGCGTAGGGGATCAGGAGCCGTCATGTTCGACAAGGTCTTGATCGCCAATCGGGGCGAAATCGCGTTGCGCGTCGCGCGTACCTGCCGAGAAATGGGCGTGCGCACGGTGGCCGTACATTCGGTCGCCGACCGCGATTCGGCGGTGGTCCGCCTCGCCGATGAAGCAGTGCAGATCGGTCCCGCCGCCGCGAAACGCAGCTACCTCAATGCCGCGGCCGTGCTGACCGCCGCCGAGCTGACCGGCGCGGATGCGATCCATCCTGGGTACGGATTCCTTTCGGAGTCACCAGATTTCGCTGATGCCTGCCGTGCGGCGGGCATCACGCTCATCGGCCCGCCCGCTGATGTGATGGCGCAGCTCGGTGACAAGCAGTCCGCGCGCACGCTGATGGCGAAGGCCGGGCTGCCGTTGTTGCCCGGCAGCCTCGACCCGCTCGAACTCGACGCGGCCCACGCACTTGCCGATCGGATCGGCTACCCGGTGATCATCAAGGCGGCCGCGGGCGGCGGTGGCCGCGGTATGCAGGTGGTCGGTGACAGTTCGGTGTTCCGGCGCGCCTTCCAAGAGACGCGTGCGACCGCACGAATGTTGTTCGGAGACAGCAGGGTTTACCTTGAGCGGTATCTGGAGGGCGCCAGACACGTCGAGGTCCAGGTGTTGTGCGACGGGCACGGAGCGGGCGTCCACCTCGGTGAGCGCGATTGCTCGGTGCAGCGCCGCCACCAGAAACTCATCGAGGAGTCACCCGCGCCCCGGCTGCCCGACGGGCTGGCCGCGCGCATGGGCCGCGCGGCCGTCGACGGTGTATTGGAGGCGGGCTACGTCGGCGCGGGCACCGTGGAGTTCCTGGTGGACAGGGCGGGAAATTTCTACTTCATGGAGGTGAATTGCCGCATCCAAGTGGAACATCCGGTCACCGAGATGGTGACCGGCATCGACCTGATCGCCGAGCAGATCAGGATTGCCGCCGGTGCGCCGCTCGGGTACACCCAGGACCAGATCTCGGTTCGCGGCGCGGCCATCGAATGCCGTATCAACGCCGAGGACCCGGCCGCCGAATTCGCACCCGCCCCAGGAATGGTGTCCGAGTTCACCCCTCCCGGTGGACCTTTCGTCCGGGTGGACTCGCACGTGCAGGCCGGCTACCAGATACCGCCGCACTACGACTCGCTGCTGGCCAAAGTCATCGTGTGGGCGCCCGACCGCGCCCGCGCCATCGCACGCATGCAACGAGCACTCGCCGAATTCCGGATATCCGGTGCCCGCGTAGAGACAACACGAGACTTCTTGCGTGAGGTCCTCGACCACCCACGAATGCGCTCGGCCACCCATTCCACCGCGCTCGTGGACGAACTTCTCGGGAAGCAGGACGGTTGAGCCACGCTATCGGCATGCTCGCCCGCCGGTCCGACGATCCGGCCCGACACTTGCCGCATGGTTTAGGTGCTGCCGACCAAAAATAGATTGCTGTCGGCGCGAGCTGCTGTCATGGTGAATCGCATGAAGGGGTATGGGATTCGAGCCGATTACGACCGCGACACCATTGTCGTGTACCAGGCCTACCGGCCGGGAATCGGTAAGCCCGCGGTGGCCAACGGCCGGTTCGTCGAGCCGTTTTCGCGGCAGCGGATGACATGGATCAAGCCGTCGTTCTTGTGGATGATGGCCAGGAGCAATTGGGGCCGTAAGCCCGGTCAGGAAATGGTTCTCGCCGTGCGGATCACCCGCAGCGGGTGGGAAGAGGCGCTCGGTTCGGCGGAGCTTACTCACGCGGACAAGCGGGTATACCGCAGCACCGACGAGTGGCGCGCGCGTCTTCGCCAGGCACTCGTCCATGTGCAGTGGGATCCGGAAAGGGCGTTGCGTGGCGCAACATTGGATGCGCGCGCCATCCAGGTGGGGATCAGCCGCCACCTTGTCGATCGCTACGTCGACGACTGGACGGTGCAGATCGAGGACTTCACCCCCACGGTCCGAAAGATCCACAGCCTCCTCCAGGGCGGCCATGAGCACCGTGCCAAAGATCTTCTCCCCGAAGAGCGGGACTACCCGATTGCCCCAGAGCTGGCCCGCCGCTTGGGAATCGACATCTGACGCACTGCGATGGCGCCGCCCGAACTCTCCGGTCGGGGTACGCGCCGCCGCGGGCGCGGTGGCGAGGAGTTCCTCGAGGTCTCGCTCGGTTTATCGGACCGGCTACCACTCGCCCAGGGTCGCGGGGTCCGCCAGCGCACCTTCAGCGGTGCGTAGCCGGTCGGTGACGGCGGTGAGTAGGTCCATGGACTCCTCGGAGAGACCCAGCGCATGGCGCATCAGGCGACGCAGCGGGAGGCTGGCGATCTGGCAAACCAGAGCGGAGTCGTGGTCACTGTGTCTGTCGAGGTAGTCGGGATCCACGGCGTAGTACTCACAATCTGTTTTCAGTTCCGGACACCACCTTGGGTGGCCGGTCGGCCTGCGAAACTGTGAGGCAACGCACAGTCTCCTTCGCTGTGCCGTCGTCGAATGGTTCGCGACTACTCCGGCCTTGATGATGGACAGTAGCGTCTAATATTCGGCGAGGGAGGCTCGACCCTCCTATCGTCCAGCCGATCGACGGAAAGGCGCAACGATGGCGTTCGCCGATTATCAGAACGAGATCTATTTCGGCGCGCTGGGCGGGCATCCGCCCGAGTTCCCTGCCGACTACGCCACCCTGGAGGCCAAGGCCGCCGCCGCGCTGCCGGATTCGCTGCATTCCTACATCGCGGGTGGTGCGGGCGACGAGCTGACCCAGCGCCGCAATGTGGATGCCTTCGCGGACTGGGGCCTGGTGCCGCGCATGCTGGTCGGCGCGACCGAGCGCGATCTGTCGGTCACCGTGTGGGGAATAACGTTCCCGAGCCCGATCTTCATGGCCCCCGTCGGCGTGATCGGGCTGGTCGGCGACAAGCACGGCGACATCGCGGTTGCCGAGGCCGCCGCGAAAACCGGTGTGCCCGCAGTGTTTTCCACCCTGATGGAGGACCCGCTGGAAGAGGTCGTGACGCACGCCGGTGCGACGCCCAGCTTCTTCCAGCTCTACACGCCCAAGAATCGCGACCTCGCCGCGAGCCTGGTGAGCCGGGCCGAGGCGGCCGGATACCGCGGCATCACGGTCACCCTGGACACCTGGATTCCCGGCTGGCGACCGCGTGACCTCGCGACGGGCAACTTCCCACAGCTGCGCGGGCATGTCCTGAAGAACTACACCTCCGATCCGGTATTCCAGAAGATGGTGGGGTCCGACGACCCGCAAACCATCATCCTGAACTGGATTCAAACCTTCGGTAACCCGCTGTCCTGGTCGGATCTGGCGTGGCTACGGTCCTTGACCGATTTGCCGATCGTGCTCAAGGGCATCTCGCACCCCGACGACGCCCGCCGCGCCATCGACGGCGGCATCGACGGCATCTACTGCTCGAATCACGGTGGGCGGCAGGCGAATGGCGGCCTCAGCGCGCTGGAGACGCTGCGCGCCGTCGTGGCGGCCTGCGATGACCGGGTGCCCGTGCTTTTCGACTCCGGCGTGCGGTCGGGCTCCGACGTGGTCAAGGCGCTCGGGCTCGGCGCGACGATGGTCGGCATCGGTCGTCCGTACGTCTATGGCCTTGCGCTGGCCGGGGTGCCCGGTCTGGTCCACGTGCTGCGGATGATCCTGGCAGAAGCGGATCTGCTGATGGCGGTGAACGGTTATCCGGATCCGGCGGCGGTCCGGGACAACATTCGGGCGACGACGAACGGTCGGGCTACTCGCTGACGGTCGTCAGGCTGGTCAGGAATCGGGTCAGCACCTCGGTGACGGCCGCCAGGTCGAGGCGCGAGTCGCCGGTGCTCCACTGGTGTACGAGGGCGTTCAGTGCGCCCACGAACCCGGTTGCCGCCGCGCGGTAGCCGCCCGGCGGGACAAAGTCCGGTCCGAGGGTGCGTGTGCACTGATCGGCGAAGAACGTCATCCATGCTTCGCGCTGGTCGAGGCGGTGTTGTTCGACCCGTTCGCTGACGCCGACGATCTCGATTTGTGAGATCCGCGCCCGGCGCGGGTCACGACCGAGCGATTCGGCATAGGCGCGCACGGCGGCTTGTGCCCAGCCGACGCCGTCACCGGGTTCGGTCAGGTCCACTGCCTCGGCCACGGCCTGCCTCGCCTCCTCCTGGATCATGTCGAAGACGGCGAGCAGTAGTTCCTCACGGTTGTGGAAGTGCTCGTAGAACTGGCTGCGCGCCAGGCCGGCGGCCCGGCACAGCGCGGTGATCGAGCTGTCCTGGTACCCGCTCTCACCGAACAACTCGAGCCCCGCGGCAAGGAACTGCGCCCGTCGCTGGGCCCTGCGGTCTGCAACAGGTCGCCCGTCGTACATGCGGGAGGAGTCGGGTGCTGTCACGGCACGACCCTAGCGAGCGTGGTCGGCTACGGCGCGGAGGTGTCCGGCGCGCGAGTTTCCGGGGGCTGAGTATCGGGTTCACCGTCGGTGGCGACCGCCGTCCGCGTCTGTTCGCGCAGCTCAGTGGCATGTTGTCCGGCGGAGCCCCAGCCGCTGTATGCTTCGGCCCGCATTCGCTCGACCATGTGTGGGTAGTGCAATTCGAACGCGGGACGCTCCGACCGGATACGCGGCAGCTCGTAGAAGTTGTGCCGCGGCGGCGGGCAGGTCGTCGCCCACTCCAGCGAATTGCCATAGCCCCACGGATCGTCCACCGTGACCACTTCGCCGTAGCGGAAGCTCTTGAAGACGTTCCAGACGAACGGGAGCATCGAAGCGCCGAGGATGAACGAGCCGATGGTCGAGATCGTGTTCAGTGTGGTGAAGCCGTCGCTGGGCAGGTAGTCGGCATAGCGACGTGGCATGCCCTCGGCGCCCAGCCAGTGCTGCACCAGGAACGTGGTGTGGAACCCGATCAGCGTGGTCCAGAAATGCCACTTGGCCAACCGCTCGTCGAGCATCCGTCCGGTCATCTTGGGGAACCAGAAGTAGATGCCTGCGAAGGTCGCGAAAACGATGGTGCCGAAGAGCACGTAGTGGAAGTGCGCGACCACGAAATAGCTATCGGTGACATGGAAGTCGATAGGCGGAGAGGCCAGGACGACGCCGGAAAGCCCACCGAACAGGAACGTGACGAGGAATCCGACGGAGAACAGCATCGGTGACTCGAAGGTGAGTTGACCGCGCCACATGGTGCCGATCCAGTTGAAGAACTTCACCCCGGTCGGAACCGCGATCAGGAAGGTCATCATCGAAAAGAACGGCAGCAGCACGGCGCCGGTTGCGTACATGTGGTGGGCCCACACCGCCATCGACAGCGCGGCGATCGACAGCGTCGCGTACACCAGCGTGCTGTATCCGAACAGCGGTTTGCGGCTGAACACCGGGAAGATTTCGGTGACGATCCCGAAGAACGGCAGCGCGACAATATACACCTCGGGATGGCCGAAGAACCAGAACAGGTGCTGCCACAAGAGAACTCCGCCGGTGGCCGTGTCGTAGATGTGCCCGCCGAGATGCCGGTCGAACGCCAGTGCCATCAACGCCGCGGTCAGAATCGGAAAGGCGAGCAGCGCAAGCACACTGGTGACAAGAATATTCCAGGTGAAGATCGGCATCCGGAACATCGTCATGCCGGGGGCGCGCAGACACACGACGGTGGTGATCATGTTGACGCCACCGAGAATGGTGCCGAGACCGGAGACGGCCAGACCCATGATCCACAGGTCCGCACCGACGCCGGGCGCGTGCTCGAAGGTGCTCAGCGGGGTGTAGCCGGTCCATCCGAAATCGGCAGGGCCACCCGGGGTGAGGAACCCCGCGGTCGCCATGGTCGCACCGAACAGGTACAGCCAGTAGCTGAATGCGTTCAGCCGTGGAAACGCGACATCCGGCGCCCCGATCTGCAGCGGCAGCACGGCATTGGCGAAACCGAACACGATCGGGGTGGCATAGAAGAGCAGCATGATGGTGCCGTGCATGGTGAACAGCTGGTTGAACTGTTCCGGCGAGAGGAACTGCATGCCGGGCCGCGCCAGCTCACCGCGCATCAGCAGGGCGATCAAGCCGCCGATGAAGAAGAAGGTCATCGCGGTGGTCAAGTACATGACCCCGAGCACCTTCGGATCGGTGGTGGTGATCATTTTCCAGATGTAGGAGCCCTTCGGTCCCACACGCTGCGGATACGGTCGAACAGCTTGTATTCGAGTAGTAGTACTCACGGCCGTCGCCACCTTCCCAACCGCCGACCAGCCTGTGTCCGGATTATGCGCCTTTTCGATCTCCGAAATGGGCGCTTTCCGTCATTGGTGCCCGGGGGCCGATTCGATCGTGCGAGGATGGGTGGGCCTTATCGGGCCATGCGCGGATAGGGGGTAGAGCCATGGGGAATCTCGACGAAAAAGTAGCTGTGATCACCGGCGGAGCGCGCGGCCAAGGTCGCGCCCATGCCGTGGCGCTCGCCGCCGCGGGCGCAGACATCGTGATATGCGATATCGCCGGACCGATCGCCACCGTGCCTTATCCGCTGAGTTCCGACGCCGATCTCGCCGAGACCGCCGAGTTGGTGGCCGAAGCAGGCCGCCGCTGTCTGGCGATCAAGGCCGACGTGCGCAGTGGGCCCGAGATGAATGCGGTGGCCGAGCAGGCCGTCGACGAGTTCGGGCGCATCGATATCCTCGTCTCCAACGCCGGCATCTCGTCCAATTCGCCCGTCGCGGAGATGGACGAGCAGACCTGGCAGGACATGATCGACGTCAACCTCACCGGCGTTTTCCACAGTTTCCGCGCCGTGGTGCCGTACATGATCGAACGCCGAGGGGGCCGGATCGTGGCGACCTCCTCCATTGTCGGCCGGATGGGTGTCAAGGGCGCGGGCCACTACGCCGCGGCCAAATGGGCGGTGCTGGGTCTGGTCAAATCGTTGTCGCTGGAAGTGGCCGAGCACGGGATCACCGTCAACGCGGTACTGCCCTCCGGCGTGGACACCGACATGATCCAGAACCCCGCGATGTGGCGACACCTGATGCCGGACATCGAAAATCCGACCCGCGAAGACGCCATGAAGATGTTCAACTCCGGCCCACCGAACGGCGACCTGATCGATCCCGCCGAAGTCGCCGAGGCGGTGCTGCTGCTGGTTTCCGATCACGGCCGCCACTTCAACGGCGAAGCGGTGACCATCTCCGGCGGAATGAGCGCGAGCCTCCCCTGATTTCTCCGACCCTGGTGTGATGTGCGCGAGCTCGCCCGGTCGTAGCGCCACCTGACCCGATTCGACGACGTCGACCTGTGACGCTCGTCCCATCGAGCCGATTTCCCGTGGGCCTCGGGAACTTTCGCGTGAGTTCACCCGACGGCTGGACGAGGGCCGGTTTCCCACGCAGGACATTCAAAGGGATTGGTGGACGACAACGTGCAGGTGCAGCGCTCGGCAGTCCACGTCCTCTGGTGTGCGGCGGTGCTCGTTTCGCTGGTACTCATTGTCGGATCGGTTCTCGGCGCGGGTGAGATGCCCTATCGAGAAGCGGGCACCGCCTACCCAGGCATCGGGGATGTGCTCGGGTATGTGGTGCTTCGGGTGGTGGCCGCGCTCGCGGGCGCGGCCACGCTCGGATCCCTGCTTTACGCGGTGTGCTGCACCGCCGTCACGGCGCGCGGCCGGGTCGATATCGATGGGTACGCTGGAGTCCGGGTCGCCGAGCGGGCGGCCGCGGTGTGGTTGGTGTCGGCGTTGCTGCTGGTCCCGGTCACTGCGAGCAATGCGGCAGGTTTGTCGACAGCGGCGATGTTTCGACTCGGCGCGCTCGGTGCGCTGATCGATGCGAGCGAGAAACCGAAGGCGTGGATCGTCGTCGCGGTGTTCGCCGGTGTCTTGACCCTCGCCACTCGGCTGACATTGTCTTGGGTCGGGTTGGCGGCATGGACCGGGTCGGCGGCGATCGCCGTGCTGCCACCGATGCTGGTCGGCAATGCCGGGGAAGGACCTGATCACGACTATGCCACCGCCGCGATGATCATCTTCCAGATCGCGGTGTCGATACTGCCCGGCCTGGCCTGGTGCGTGGCGGCGCAGGTGCGGCGCAACGGATCTCATGTCGTGATCGCGGTGCGGCGCTGTGTGACGATCGCCCGGCTGTGTCTGGTGGCGGCGGTCTCGAGTGGGCTGGTGCTCGCTGCGGTGCTGTTGCCCTGGTCAGCGGTACCTGCATCCGGATACGGGCGGCTCGCGATGGTGGCAGTTGTCCTTGCGATCGGTGTCGCAGTGACGGTGCGGCGGATCGCGGCGATGTCGAGTTGCGGCGCTTTCTCGGCATCCGCACGTGCCCGGATCGCTCTCCTGATCGGCTGTGTCGCAGCACTTTCCGCGGTCGCGCTGACGACGATAGTGGCGATGGCGGTCCAGCCCGCGCCCGCCTTCGCCGATCGGACGTTCACTGCCCAAGAGGTGTTCATCGGCTTCGACCTGGCGCATCAGCCCGATGCGATCCGGCTGATGACGGTATGGCGCTTCGATATCGTGCTCGGGACTGCTGCCGTCGTCGGTGTCGTCCTGTATGCGGCGGGGGTGTTACGGCTGCGCCGACGTGGTGACAGCTGGTCGCGGTGGCGTGCGACATCCTGGGTGAGTGGCTGTGCGGTCCTGCTGATTTCGACATCGTCGGGTATCGGCAGCTACGGCTATGCCATGTTCAGCGTGCACATGGTCACGCACATGGCGTTGAACATGTTCGTGCCCGTGCTCCTGGTGCTCGGGGCCCCGGTGACGCTGCTGTTGCGCGCGGTGCCCGCCGCTGGACGCGACGAGGTCCCCGGTGTGCGCGAATGGGTGCTGCGGATTCTGCATTCCCGGCCGACCGCGGTCATCGCCCACCCGGGCACGGCGATCGCCGCGTTCGTCGTCTCGCTCTACGGTCTGTATTTCACACCGCTGCTGGAGAATCTGATCCGATACCACTGGGGTCACGTCCTGATGAACGTGCACTTCCTGATCATCGGCTACCTCTTCTACTGGGGCATCATCGGCATCGACCCCGGCCCGCGCAGGCTGCCGCACCTGGGCAGACTCGGCATGTTGTTCGCGATCATGCCCTTCCACGCCTTCTTCGGCGTCGCAGTGATGTCGATGAACACCGTGATCGGCGCCCGCTTCTACGACCAGCTCGACCTGCCGTGGCATACCGACCTCCTGTCGGATCAACGGGTCGGCGGCGGAATTGCCTGGGTATCGGGCGAAGTCCCGATCCTGCTGGTAGTCGGCGCACTCCTGTCCCAATGGGTAGCCCAGGACCGCCGCACTGCCGTGCGCACCGACCGCAAGGACGACATCTACGCCGACTCCGACCTCGCCGCGTACAACGCCATGCTCGAGCAGTTGGCCGCCACCCGCCGCTGACCGGAAGTCGTGCTCGCCGGCTTCCCGTGCTTCGGCGGCGGCAGGCTCATTCGGTGGCATGCGAGCTGCGCTCACCGCCGGAAGCGGGCTCGGCGCAGGCGCAGGCTGTTGGAGACGACGAAGAACGATGAGAATGCCATGGATGCGCCGGCGATCAGGGGGTTGAGGTAGCCGAGGGCGGCTATGGGGATGGCGATGACGTTGTAGCCGAAGGCCCAGACGAGGTTGCCCTTGATGGTGCGCAGGGTGGCGTGGGCCAGTTCGATGGCATCGGGGACGGCGCCGAGGTCGTCGCGGACCAGGATGACGTCGGCCGCGGCGATGGCAACGTCGGTGCCTGTGCCGATGGCCATACCGAGGTCGGCGGTCGCGAGGGCGGCGCCGTCGTTGATGCCGTCGCCGACCATGACGACGCGGTGGCCTTGTTCCTGTAGGCCGGCGATCAGCTCGACCTTGTCTTCCGGAAGCAGTTCGGCGACAACCTCATCGATGCCGATCTCATCGGCGACCGATTGGGCCGCGTAGGCGTTGTCGCCGGTGAACATCATGGTGCGCAGTCCGAGTCGATGCAGCCGGGCGACCGCGTCGGCGGCCGTCTCCTTCACCGTGTCGGCCACCGCGATGACCCCGCGGGCGACGCCGTCGACAACGACGAGCACCACCGTGCGTCCAGCCCGTTCCTGCTGCCGCACGATGCGATTCAACGACGGGGGAACCTCGACGCCCTGTTCGTTCAGCAGGCGCAGTCGGCCGACCGACACCATCTCGTCTGCCACGAGGCCGCTGGCACCCAATCCCGGTAGCGCCGTGAAGGATTCGACCGCAGGCAGCTCACCGAGCAGTTCCCGTGCAAACCGCGTGATGGCCGCCGCGACGGCATGCTCGGAGGCCGCTTCGACGGCAGCGGCCAGCCGCAGCACGTCGGATTCGGTGATCATGTCGCTGTCGGACACTGCGCCATCGGCGGTTGCCGTGCTGTTCGGGGTTGTCGGGCTGTCCATCGACGCCATGCCGGTCACAGTCGCTGCGCCGACCACGGTTACTGCGACAACGCTCATCGCGCCGTTGGTGACTGTCCCGGTCTTGTCGAGCACCACGGTGTCCACATCCCGCGTGGCCTCCAGTGCCTGGTGACCTTTGATGAAGATGCCGAGCTGTGCGCCTCGCCCGGACGCCACCATCAATGCCGTCGGAATCGCCAGCCCCAACGCGCACGGGCACGCGACGACCAGCACCGCGAGTGCGGCTGCCGCTGCTTTCTCCGCGCCCGCACCGGTCAGCAGCCAAGTCACGAAGGTGCCCGCGGCAATCGCGAAAACGATGGGCACGAACACCGACGACACTCGGTCGGCCACCCGCTGCATGAGCGCCTTCCCGGTCTGGGCCTGCTCGACCAGCCGGATCATCCCCGACAGCTTCGTATCCGCGCCCACCGCAGCGGCTTCCACGATCAGCCGTCCCGTCAACGCGGTGGTGCCGCCGATGACTTCCATTCCGGGCGTCACGTCCACCGGGATGGATTCGCCGGTCATCGCGCTCGCATCGACGCTGGATCCGCCGGACACCACGAGGCCGTCGGTCGCAATGGTCTCGCCGGGGCGCACGACGAACCGTTGGCCCTCGACGAGTTCGCCGATCGGCACCCGCATTTCGTGATCGCCACGGGTCAGCACGGTTACCTCGCGAGCGCCGAGCGCGGCCAGCGCGCGCAACGCACTACCTGCCGCCCGCTTGGCTTTCGCCTCGAAATACCGACCGGCGAGGACGAACGCGGTGACGCCCGCGGCGACCTCGAGGTAAATGGAATCGCTGGACCAGATCGCATCCCACACCCCGTCCGGTGCGGGCTGCGATCGATCCGAATGCACGAACATGGTGTCCAACGACCACAGCGTCGAGGTGATCACCCCGACCGAGACCAGCGTGTCCATGCTCGCGGCAAGGCCTTTCGCGCCGTGGAAGGCCCGCCGGTGGAATGGCGCCGCCGACCACACCACCACCGGCAACGCCAGCACCGTCAGGATCACCTGCCAGCCCGAGATCCGGGTGGCCGGCACGGTCGCGAACATCACCGACAGGTCGGCAAGAGGGAAGAACAGCAGCAGCGCGACAACCAGGCGGCGGAACAGATCACCGACGGCAGCGTCCTCGGGAGCTGAAACGATCCGGCCCGTATGCGCGACAACAGGTTCCGCGCCATAGCCCGCCGATTCGACATCGGCGCACAGTTGTTCGGCCGTCACCTCGCCGGTGGCATCGATGGTCGCCACGCCGGTGGCGTAGTTCACCGAGGCGGTCACCCCGACCACCTTGTTGAGCTTGCGTTCCACCCGGGTCGCACAGGCCGCGCAGCTCATGCCGGAGACGGCGAGCGAAATGCGGGTGGTGGGTTCGACGCGGGTGGCGGATTCCGGAAAAGCGATGTCGGTACTCATGTTTCCGTTCGGTCAGGCAGCGGGATCTCGAGTCGATCTGAGGTGGCCGGTGCGACGGCCGAGCTGGGCGCCGGGCGGCAGGACCAGTTCGGTGGGCGGGCTGTTGGTGGTGCGCGAGGGTGGTGAGGTGTGCGGTCGTCGGGTGCGGTGCACGACAACGACCAACACGAGCGCGACGACGAGGACACCGTGGGAGAGGACACGGGACAGCGGCACGACCCCCGAGTTCAGATCGCCGATCACGAACGCGGTCAGCGTCGCGACCAGCACACCGAGCACCGGCAGCACACCCGAGGTCGCGTACGGCCGCAACGCGCAGTAGATGAAGCCGATGCCGATCGCGAGGCTCCACGCCGAGGTCTCGTTCAGCAGGTGCCGGGTCATGTCGCTGTCGTGCTGGTGGCTCATGCCGAAGTCGGCCCCCGCAGCCTGGCCGATCGCCAAGCCACACTGCACGACGCCGAGCATGCCGAGCAGCAGCCGGGTCCATACGGTGCGCGAGGAGGTCAGCGCGGTACGCCAGGATAGGAACCAGGCGCTCATCCGCGACCCGAGCGACGGCCGCGGCCGGTCCAGATCGGCGGCGGCGAAGATCGCGGCGGTGAGATCGGGTGCGTACCCGGAGCCGCGGCGCAGCAGCCGCGTGGTCTCCACCGCCGCGACGTACCAGGAGCAGCACGCGGTGCACTGTTCCAGATGCTCGTCCACCCGCGCCGCGGGAACGGTTTCACGTTCGCCATCGATCCGAGCCGACAGCGCCGTCCGGCACACTTTGCACTCCACGCCGAGATTGTCGTCCACGGGGAGACCGAAGTTCCCCGCGCCTACGCCGAGGCCGCGACGGTCTGCGGCTGCCCCGTCGGCACGGTCGGGGTGCGAGTGGCCCGAGCTCGTGACGACTGCACCGCCGCAACCCGTTTCACCGCCCATCACAGTGCCGACGGTTGAGCCCGTCTCGTCGAACGGAACACGGCCGCGGCACCCGTCGAGAAGCACGCGCAGTGCTGTCCCGCTCGCCGAGGTCGATGTCATGGTTGGGGAGCAAGAGGGGTAGCGGCGTAGTTGATTCGGATGGTGTGGTCGTCGTGGCGGGTGGTAGTGGCGATGACGCCGAAGACGGTGCGTAGTAGGGCGGGGGTCATGACATCGAGGACCGGGCCCGCGGCGACGACGCAACCGTGGTTCAGGACGACGAGTTGGTCGCAGTAGCGGACGGCCAGGTCGAGTTCGTGCAGGACGGCGAGGGTGGTGATGCCGGTGGAGCGGATCAGGTCGAGCAGTTCGAAGCGGGCACGGACGTCGAGGTGGTTGGTGAGTTCGTCGAGGACGAGCAGGCGTGGACGTTGCGCGAGTGCTCTGGCCAGCAGGACACGTTGGCGCTCGCCGCCGGAGAGCGAGCCGACGGAACGGTCGGCGTAGGCGATCACACCGGTTTCGGCCATCGCTTTCGTGACGGCCGCCCGATCATCGGCGGTATCGCGGCTGAACAATGCGTGGTGCGGGTTGCGGCCCAGCTCGACCATTTCCGCGACGGTCAGATCCGGTGATCCGGCGCCATTCTGCAGCACCGCCGCGGTCGTGCGCGCCGCGGTGCGGACGGACATTGCGGCGATGTCGGCCCCGTCGATCAGCACCGCGCCACGATCGGGTCGCAGCGAACGATAGATCGTGCGCAGCAGGGTTGTTTTTCCGCTGCCGTTCGGCCCGACCACGCCGACGATCGAGCCCGGCGGGACGTGCACCGTCACCGCATCGAGTGCGGCAGAATTACCGAACGTGACGGTCACCCCGGTGACCGACAGTTCGGCGGTCGGTTCGATCGCGTCGCCGGGGGGCGTGCTGTTGTCGAAGGCGACAGTCGTTGCGGTAGTGGGTGATTCGGTGGCGTTCTCGGTCATGTCCGATCTCCGTCGCGGCGCAGCAGCCAGAGGAAGAACGGTGCGCCGAACGCGGCGGTGAAGATGCCGAGCGGAAGTTCATCGGGGGCACCGATGGTGCGTGAAAGCAAGTCCACCGCAACGAGATAGGCGCCGCCGAGCAATGCCGACAGCGGCAGCGCGCGGCGGTGGTCCACGCCGAAGCTCAGGCGCACCAGATGCGGAATCATCAAGCCGACGAACCCGATTCCGCCCGCGACCGCGATCAGCGTGCCGGTCAGCAGGGATGCCAGCACCAGCAAGATGATCCGGGTCGTGCGCACGTCGACGCCGAGGGCGGTGGCCTGTTCGTCGCCGGTGCCGAGCACATTCAGCCGACGGCCGAAGGCCAGCACCACGGCGACGACGAGCAGCACCACCGCCGTGACCGGCCCGAGTCGCTCCCAGCTCGCCCCGGCGACACTGCCCATGGTCCAGAACATCACCGCGCGCAGTTCGTTGGGCGTTGCGCGCAACTGAAGGTAGTTCGTCGCCGCCAGCAAGAGGTAGCCGACGGCGACACCGGCTAGGACCAGGCGGATCGGCACCACCGTGCCGCGGCGCTGCCCGAGCGCGAATACCACTGCGGCGGTGAGGATCGCGCCGAGGAACGCGGCGGTGGAGACGCCGATGCCGCCGAGCGCCGCCCCCGCGGAAACCATCACCGTCACCGCGCCGAGCGAGGCGCCCGAGGACAGGCCGAGGATGTAGGGGTCGGCGAGTGGATTGTTCACCAGCGCTTGCAGAATCACCCCGGAGACGGCCAGGCCGCAACCGCATAGCGCGGCGAGGATGACACGCGGTAACCGGTAGTTCCACACGATCTGGTCGACGGTGAACCCGACACCGGGTGTCTTACCGCCGACATGGGCGAAGATCACCCGCCCGGTGTCGGCGAGGGAAACGGTGACCGATCCGACGCTGACCGACACCAGCATCACAGCGCACAGCACGCCCACCGATACGGCGATCGCGACGGGCAGCGCAGTCCCGGCAAAGGGCGCGCGAGTTCGGTTCGACCGGCTGCCCCGCGGGAGCCGGGACCTGAGGCGCTGCAGACCGGACCCCGGCGAGCGCGGCGACGACGCAGCGACGATGGGCGGCATCGGTCAGAACTGCTCGGGGTGCACGAGCCGGGCGATCTTGTCCACCGCGATGTCGTTGCTGGGACCGAGATAGATCGAATCCGAGAGCGCCACATAGGTCTTGTTCTTGGTGGCATTCCACTGCGGGAACTGATCGAGGATCCGCCCGGCCGCCGCGTCGATATCGGGATTGCGATAGTTCACTACGATCACACCGTCGATCGGCGTCACGGCGAGCTGTTCCTTGCTGATCGTGACGAAGGTGGTGCCGTCCGTGCGGTTGAACGGGTTCACCGCACCGGCTTTGTCGATGATGTCGTTCCAGATTCCGCCCGCCGCGATGGCCGAGAAATCGCCCGCGTCACCCATTCCCATACCAGGAAAGACGAGCAGCACGTTCTTCTTGGGCGCCCCGGCGACGGTGGCGACCGTGTCGGCGATCTTGCGCCGCGATTCGCCGATGAGCTGTTCGGCGCGGCCCGGCACGTCGAACACCGCGCCGAGGTCGCGCAGCATCGCATAGCTGTCCTCGATGGTGGGTGTTCCCGTCACCGCGCCGGTCACGCCGCAGTTCGCTCGTGGCACATAGGTATTCGCACCCGCGGCGGCCAATTGCTCGCGGGTGGCGAAGCCCTGATCGGCGGCGAAACCGCCCCCGCCGGTGGAGAGCACGAAGTCTGCGTGCTGCGCGAGCATGGCCTCGCGCGGGATGTCCTGCATGTTGTTGTACGCGATGCCGCCGGTGGGGAGGGCAGCAATGGCCGCGGCACGGCCGGCGACATCGGAGGAGCCGTAGGACTGCGCATTGGCCAGGATCCGGTTGCCGACGCCCAGCGCGATCAGCGACGAGACCTCGCCGACGGAACCGCCGTTCATGACGACCACACGTTCGGGGGCCTCGGTGTAGCTGTAGGTCCTGCCGCAATTGTCGAGGGTGATCGGGTACTGCGTGACCCCCTCGGTCGATGCGACGGAGCTATCGCCGGCCGGAGCGGATTCGGGCACCGTGGTCGTGCAGCCCGTGAGGGCGAGGATGCCTGCGGCCAGTGCCAGCACGGTGGCGCGTTTCATGAGTCCTCCCGCGGAGTCCGCAGCGCTGTCTGCTGCTCGTCTACTGAGTCGGACGGC
This sequence comes from Nocardia sp. CWNU-33, assembly GCF_046764895.1. Lineage (NCBI taxonomy): Bacteria > Bacillati > Actinomycetota > Actinomycetes > Mycobacteriales > Nocardiaceae > Nocardia > Nocardia sp. CWNU-33. The sequence goes on from NZ_JBKOQN010000020.1 coordinate 41,982, forward strand.
AGTGCCGCCTGGTTCCCGCTCGCACCCGAGATTCTCGGCGGCGATGATTCGCGTGCTCGCTCCACCGCTGGTGTGCCGATCGGTCGGCCCACCGGCCGGTCGGGTTGCTGACCTGGTTTTTCGAGTAGTCGGTACTCAGGATTCCGGGCGGGACGCGGAGGACCATGGTTCGCGTCAACAGTTGGTCGGGGCCTGTCGAGGATTGGTGTATGAGATGGTCACCCTGCGTATCGCGACGTTCAATCTGGAAAACTTCGATGAGGTGCCGCCGAACATCCGGCCGTCGCTGGCGGACCGGATAGCGGTGATGCGGCCACAGATCGAGCGGTTGCGGGCCGACGTGCTGTGTCTGCAAGAGGTGCACGGGCAGGAGCGGGCCGGGCAGCCACGTGCTTTGCTCGCCTTGGCGGAACTGCTCGCGGGGACGAAGCAGGCGGGGGCGAATGTCGTCTCGACCCTGGATCCCAATGGCCAGGTATTCGATCAACGAAACCTGGTTGTGGTCACCTCGTTACCGGTGATGGCGCGGGCGCAACTGCTGAACACGCTGGTCGCAGCGCCGATGTATCAGATACTGACCGCAAGTCCGCCCGCGCCGCAACCGCTGTCGATTCTGCTGGAGCGGCCGATCCTGCACGTGGAACTCGATCTGCAAGGCGTACCGCTGCATGTGATCGTGGTGCATCTGAAATCGAAGCTGCCCACCAATATTCCGGGCCAGAAGATCGATGATTTCACCTGGCGCAGCGCCGACGCGGTGGCCGAGGGCTCGTTCATCTCGTCGATGAAGCGGATGAGCCAGGCCGTGGAAGTGCGGCGGCTCGTCGATTCGATCCTCGACCAGGACCCGGCGGCGCGCATCGTGGTGGCGGGGGACTTCAATGCCACCGCCGACGAGGTGCCGCTGGTTGCCATTCGGGGCGATGTCGAGGAAACCGGCAACGGTGCGCTGGCCGGACGGGTGCTGGTGCCGGTCGAGAACACCATTCCCGAGCCGGCCCGGTACTCGCTGCTCCATCACGGCAGGGGGCAGATGCTCGACCACATCCTGGTCACCCGCAATCTGCTTGCCCACTACCGTGGTTCGGAGATTCACAACGAGGTGCTGCACGACGAATCCGGGGCTTTCGCCACCGATGTCAAATACCCCGAGTCCGATCACGCCCCGTGGTGGCGACGTTCGAATTCGGTTAAGCCGCGTTGCTGCGATACTGATCGATCAGGGCGGCCGCCATGCGCTGAGCACGACGGGCGGCGCCGCGATCACCCTCGGTCGCGGCGACAATGGAACCCTTCATCAGGATGTGCCAGGAACGAGCGAACTCCTCCGGATCCCGCAGGTGCGCTTCGATCGCACGGGCGCGTACCACGTCACGAATTCGATCGAGATGCACGATGCTCGCCCGACCGGTCGGATGGTTCGGGCCCATTTCCGCCAGCACATTGATGAAGGTGCATGCCTCGAAATCCGCAGCGGCAAACCATTCGTCGAACACGTCGAAAATAGCCAGCAAACGCTCTTCCGCTGTGTTGCCGCGCAAGTGCGACCGGTGCTCGACGAAGCCGAAGGTCCACAGTTGTTCGCGGCGCGCGAGTACCGCGATGACCAACGCGTCTTTTGTCCGAAAATGCCGGTACAACGTGGCTTTCGCGATCCCGGCCTTGGCGATCACTTCGTCGATGCCGACATCTCGAATACCGCGTCGAGTGAACAACGCGTAGGCAGTGGCCAGAATTCGCTCGCGAGCGCCGACAACTGGGTCGTTGCTGGCAGTCATGGCCATACTCTAACTCTGTACAGAGCTGTGCGACCCTGCTTCACTAGAGAGACAGGTCTGTCCCTGTGCGCCAGTGACGGGCCTCCAGGAGTCAGCCCATGTCCAGCCGTTCTGTGAATGTTGTTGAGTGCACCACTGTTTGTGCGTCCGGCGGAGCAGATGCGATCCAGTTCTGTGTGAGCCGTCCGCGTGGTGACGTGACACTGGTCGAAGTCACCGGTGAGATCGACCTGTGCACCGCGCCGACGTTGCGGGAGAACCTGGTGCGTGCCTTCGGTTTTCAAGCGAACACCATGGTGGTCGACCTGTCACCGGTGACCTTCTTCGCCGCGGCCGGGGTCACCGCGCTGATCGAGGTACTGGCGGAGGCCGAAAAGTCCGCTCGCCGAGTATTTTTGATCACGGCGGGGCGCAGCGTCGGACGCGTCATCGAGATCACCGGCCTCTCCGCAAGCCTGCATTGTGTCGGCTCCCTGGACGCCGCACTCGCCGAAGGATACGAGGCGACGGCCTAGCGCCGACGGCGACGGCTGCGGCGGAGATCAGCCGCGCCTTGCCTCGACACGATCACGGCCGCATCGGCGAGGTGCGCCCCGCGCTCACGGGCGGTCGCCGCGAGTTCGGGTCCACGTTCCTTCGCGATCTCGGCCCAATCCGAACCGTGCCGCCGAGCGGTCTCGGCGATCTCGGGCGCACGCTCTTTGGCGACTTCGGCCCAATCGGCGCCACGGTGCTTGGCGATGTCGGCCAGGATCGCGGCCCGGTGTTTGGCGATCTCGGCCCACTCCGCGCCGTACTCCTTGGCAATCTCGGCCCACTCCACGCCGTGTTCCTTGGCGATCTCGGCCAGTTCGGCGCCACGCTCTTTCGCCGCATCGGCCCACTCGGAGCCGTGCTGCTGCGCGACGCCCGCGACCTCGGACCCCTTCACCGCGGCGATTCCGCTCAGTGCGCGTGTGCGTGCGCGCTCGGCGGCCTCGTGCGCGTGCTGGCGTAGCGCCTCGCCATTTGCACCCTCGGACGCGCCGAAGGGCAGCGCCGCGGATACCGCGGCGGCAGCATTGTGCGCCGCTCGCTTGCCGCGCCATCCCAGTGACGGCTTGCCCGCCGTATCGGCGGCGGCGATCATCAGGCCACCGAGCAGGCCCATATCCTTCAGGAACGCGTTGCGTTTCGCGGCCTTCCGGTCCGGATCCTGTTCGGCCCAGAAGTCCTGTTCGGTGACCGTCGCGGGGATCACTGTCGCGGCAAGCACCAGCGAGGCGAGCCTCGGCATCTTGCCCAGCGCCAACAGCACACCGCCGGACACCTGAGCGATCGCGTTGACCCGCACCACCGTCGCGGTGTCCGACGGGAGCTTCGCGGCCAGATTGTCCGGCAGCCGCTCCTCGCCGCGCTGCCTGAGCGCGGTAGCGGCCTTGGCGCGTGGTTCCGGATGCATCAGGGTGTCGACTCCGTCGGCGACGAAGGAGGCCGCCAGCAGCGGTCGGGCGAGTCGGCGTAGCAACATGGCATCAAACCCTTTCTCGATGACTATCGACGGGTTCCCGCAACATATGTCGTCAAACAACACCAGCTGACCTGCCTCTTCGCGCATTCGGCGCACCCATTGGGTGCCGCGCGGGCCGGCCGGCGTTTCGAGTGTAGGTCAGCTGTCGGGCGTACTTGTGGAGTTACGCAGTTGGGCCGCGAGGAACGTCGTGATGGCGGTCGTCACCGCGGCGGGGTCTTCGACCATGGGCAGATGGCCGCAGTCGGGAAGCGCTATTTCGGTGTGCGGGTGCAGGGTGTGGTTGAGGCGGGCGCCCGCGCGGGCCGACAGGATGCGGTTCTGCCTGCCCCAGATGGTGCAGATCGGGGGGAAGCCTGTGGGTGGGCTGAAGGCATCGAGGTCGGCGAAGGCGGGGAAGTCCTGGACCAGGCCGTGCAGGGCTTGCAGGCGACCGCGGTCGGACCAGTGCGCGCGCAGTCGGGGCGAGTGGTGCAATTTCTGGCGTCGGCCACGGGCGCCGAGTTGCTCGGTGACGATCCGGGAGACGATCATTTCGGGCAGCGCCACCCTGCGGGCTACCGGGCCGAGCGGGAGTCGGGCATCGGCCCATGCCATTGCGGCTTGGCGTCCGGCGCGGACGGTGTTCCAGGTCAGCGGGTTGATCAAGACCAGCGCGCGGACGACGGCGGGGTGCGCGATCGTGTAGCGCAGTGAGGTGGCCGCGCCGAGGCAATTGCCGATGAGAACGACGTCCGTGAGGTGGTGAGCATCGAGGAACGTGCCGAGCATGGCGACATAATCGTCGAGGCGGTAGCCGTCGGCGGGTTGTTCGGATTCGCCGTAGCCGGGCAGGTCGAGCGCGAAGACTTCGTGGTCGTCGCTCAGTGTCGTGACCTGATCGTCCCAGATGTGGCGTTGGGTGCCCGCGTTGTGGAGCAGGACGATCGGCGGACCGCTACCCACCCGGTCGAAGACCACAGCCCGGCCCCGATTCACGAATGTCTCCACGTCGCCTCCTTGCGAGTGGCCGGGCGATCATAGTGTGAACGCCGGTTATAGCTAAGGTAGCTCGAGTTCGACTCTCGTGCGTGCGAATTGGGCCCTACGCTGCACGAATCGGAAAACTATCGGCAGCGTGCACCCGCCGAGTGCCTCGTACTCGCTCAGCCGCCGGGCTTCGCAGCGGCCCAGCCACCGGGCCGAGGTGGCGTTGGTACGAAGCACTCGGCGGGTACCCCTCAGCTGCCCGTCACGCCTGCTCGCAGGAATCGGCCGGTCCTCCGGGTGCCGAGGACCGGTGCGGATTCGCCGTTGCCGAAGACGTATTCGCCACCGATCAGCACCGCGGTGACGGTGGCATCGTTCCGATTGACCATGCGTGAGAGATTGTCGAACTGGGCGATCGGAGCCTCGGCGTACGCGTCGGTGGTCTCGTCGAGGCGTTCGGGATCTATCACGACCAGGTCGGCCCGGTCGCCGGTGCGCAGGTGGCCCGCGTCGATGCCGTACCAGTCGGCGAGTTCGCCGGTGATGCGGTGCACGGCGCGTTCCAGCGACAGGATCGGACGGCCCGCGCGCTCGGCATCGTGTACTCGACGGAGGAACCGCAGCCCGAAGTTGTAGAACGCCATATTGCGCAGGTGCGCCCCGGCATCCGAGAAGCCCAGTTGCACACCGGGATCGGCGGCAAACCGGTCCAGAACCTCCGGCCGGTGGTTGGAAATGGTTGTCCGCCACCGAACCTTGTTGCCGTGCTCGACGACGAGGTCGAGGAAGGCGTCCACCGGGTGCAGCCCGCCCCGATCGACCCCGACCTCGCCGAAGGTTTTGCCGAGCACGGTCTGATCCGGACATTCGACGATCTCGGCATCGAAGAAGTCGCGATGCCAGACCCGCGGGCCGAACTTCTTGTCGTAGTCCTTTCGGAAGCGACGGCGGTAGCCTTCGTCGCGCAGCAGTTCCCTGCGCGCCTCGAGCTGGTCGGCCAGGTGCAGTGCGGCCGCGCCCGAACCGAACTCCTCGAAGACCGGCAGATCGATGCCGTCGGAGTACACCTCGAACGGCACCGGCAGATGCTGCCACCGGAAGTCGCCGCCCAACGCGTTGAGCACCCTGGCGATCCACGGAAAGATATGCGCCACTGCGGGAATGGCCTTGATGTCGGCCGCGGACAGCAGGCTGACCTTCAGTGGCTTGCGGAAGATCCCGACACTGCTGGCCGCCATCGCGACCAGGCTTTGCGGCCGCGCGACATCCGGACCGCCCTGCAATGCGCGGCCACGACGCCGCAGTATCGCGTTGAGCCTGCGGCGTTCTCGAGTGGTCGCATAGGTCGAGGGCAGGGTGCGCGATCGACAGACTTCGCCGTCGAGCTTGTCGAACAGCAGCTGCTGTGAGGACATGCCGATGAAGCCCGCGTCCAGCGCCTCATCGAGTTTCGCCACCATGGCGTCGAGTTCGGCAGCGGTGGGCCGAATGTCCTTGCTGGTGGATCGTTCCAGGCCCATCTGCGCGGCACGGATATCCGAATGCCCGATGAACGCGGCCAGGTTCGGACCGAGCGGCAGCGCTTCCAGCGCGTCGACGAACTCGTGCGCCGTAGTCCAGGTCTTGGTTTCGGCGACAGCCTCGATCACATGTCGGCGCGGGATGGCCTCGACCCGGCCGAACAGGTCGCCGGCATCAGAAGCCTCGACATGCACCGTCGACAGTGAGCACGAGCCGAGCAGCACGGTGGTGACGCCGTGGCGGACCGACTCGGCCAGCGAGGGAGTTTGCAGCACCTCGACGTCGTAATGCGTATGGATGTCGATCATTCCGGGAAGCACCCACTTCCCGGCGGCGTCGATGATGTGCCGGCAGCCGGTCTCGTCGAGCGGTTCGATCGAGACCACGGCGATTCGACCGTCACGGATGCCGAGATGGCGGACCGCGGAGGGCGAAGCGGCGCCGTCGAACCAGCGGCCGCCCTTGATGATGGTGTCGTACATGTCTTCTCATACCTCGATACCGGTGCGCACAACCTTGCCGGTCGCATTGCGCGGCAGTGCTGTGGTGGTGATCCGCCAACGTGCGGGCACCTTGAAATAGGCGAGTCGCTCCTTGGCGAACTCGAGCAGCTCGTGTTCGGTTGTCGCCGTGTCGTTGTCGACGACGACCACCGCGGCGACCTGCTGGCCGAGATCGGCATCGGGCACGCCGACGACGGCGCACTCACGCACCGCGGGGTGTTCCTCGAGACACTGCTCGATCTCGGTGGGATAGACGTTCTCGCCACCGCGCAAGATGAGATCGGAACGCCTGCCGGACAGGCGAAGCCGGCCCTGCTCCTGCACGCCGATATCGCCGGTGCGCAGCCAGCGGTCGGGAGTGATGGCGGCGGCTGTCGCGGCCTCGTCCTCCCAGTAGCCGAGCATTACGTAGGGGCTGCGCACGCAGATCTCACCCTCGGTGCCTTCGGGGACGGTATTGCCCGCGGCGTCCCGGATTTCGACGGTGACACCGACGACGGGGCGGCCGACGGTATCCGGGAACGCGGCCAGCTCGGCGGGGGCCGCCAGGGTGGCGGCGGTACTGCATTCGGTGAGGCCGTAGCTGGTCACGAGTGCGGTCTTCGCCACCGGAAGTTGTTCGCGTAGCCGGTGTTGCAGTGCGGCCGAGGACGGCGCCGAGTTGAGCGAGAACGACGTCAGCGAGGACAGGTCGTAGCGGGACAGATCGGTTTCGAGCATGCGGCTTGCCATCGTCGGCATCGCGCCCCAGTTGGTGATGTGTTCGCGTTCGACCAAGTGCAGTACGCGATCGGCGTCGAACGAACCCTGGTATATGACGGTGGTATCGCCGGTCGCCATCCGCGGTATCACCAGGTTGTGCAGGCTGGCGATGTGGAACAGCGGCGAGGTGAGCAGGAACCGTCTGCCTTTCGGGCTGGCGTCGTCGGCGCGGCCTTGGAAGGCGGCGGCCAGTGCGTCGTTGAAACGGTGATAGTCGATGACCGCCAACAGGTTTCGCTGGGTGTGCACCGCGCCTTTCGGGCGTCCGCTCGTGCCGCTGGTGTAGAGGATGACCGCAGGATCGTCCTCGGCCACCGGCGTGCGCGGCAGCTCGCCGTTGTCGAATGCGGCGATCAGGGCGGGGAGGTCCTGCTCCATGGTCAGCACCGGGACCTGGATGTCCAGGTCCGTCAGCTGTGCGGCCCGCTTCACGTCGACGATCAACACCGCGGGCCGGGTGTGGTCGATGCCGTACGCGATTTCGCGGGGCGCCCACCAGGCGTTGTACCCGACGGCGATGGCGCCGAGGGTTTGTGCCGCCCAGAACGCGACGACCCATTCCGGCGTGTTCGCCGCCAGGATGCCGATCCGGTCGCCCTTTCCGACGCCGTACCGGTCGCGCAGTGCGCGGGCCAGCGCGCCGACTGCGTGCGCGTGCTCGGTGTAGGACATCCTGCGGTCCTCGGTGACCAGGTAGTCGCGGTCGGCCAACGCGATGGATGCCGCGAGCACTTCGCCGAGCGAGCGGCCGCGATGCCGCATCACCGGCATCGGTGCGCCGAGCACCTCCTCGACCACCATTTCGAACTGTCCGCCGGGCCCGGTCAGCCGACCGATTGCCGCGGCCGCCATGGCCTGCGGGTCCAAAGGCTGTGTCATGACATGACCTTCCTCAACATTTGATCGGACCTGCCTACGGCACCAGGACCGCACGGCCGGTGACCAGCCCGCGTTCCAGTCGGTCGAGCGCCTCGCGGCCCTCGGCAAGGTCATAGCGTTCGACTTCGACTCTGAGCTTGCCCGCCTGCGCGAGCGCGACGGAGCTGATCAGATCGGATTTGGTGCCGCCGTAGGACTTTCGGATCGATGCGCCCCACGGCCAGCCGGGTCCGCCGGCCGGGCCCGCGGTGATTTCCGGTGCGCCGCCCCCGAGCCCGATCATGCGATAGGCGCCGTTGGGCGCCACCGATTCCACGGCCAGGGTCGCGGTGTGGTCGGTGCCGACGAAGTCGAACACCGCGTCGGCACCGCGCCCTCCGGTGCGGTCGAGGATCTCGCGGGCGGTGTCGGGTCCACCGATGAGTCCTTCGGCGGCGCCGCAGCGGGCGGCGAGGTCGAGTTTGTCCGCGCTCACGTCGACCGCGATCACGTGCGCTGCACTGGTCGCGGCGAGGATCTGCACCGCAACGTGGCCGAGCCCGCCGATGCCGATGACCACCGCGACCGAACCCGGCTGCAGTTGCGCACGCGCACCGTTGATCGCGTGATAGCTCGACAGCGCGGCGTCGGCCAGCGGCGCGGCCTGGAGGAAATCCAAGTCACCGATCGGCACGAAGGAGGCGGCCGGAATCCTGATGTACTCGGCCATCCCACCGTCCGGCCCCAGACCTGGGCACGGCGGCATCGCAGTGCGCCCTGCGGCGCGGCACACATTCTCGTTGCCGCTCACACATTCCCGGCACACCCCGCACGACCAGCACAGGTAGACGATTCCGCGCTCACCGGTCGACCGGCCCTCGACAGCGCTGCCGACGGCTTCGATGGTGCCCGCGACCTCGTGTCCGAGGGTCAGCGGCTCGTCGCGCATCTTGAAGGGGATATGCAGCACATGCAGATCGGAGTGGCAGATGCCCGCCGCACCGACACGCAGCAACAGATCGGTGGGGCTGATCTCGGGGACCGGAATTTTACGCAGTTCCAGCACACCGGGATCAGTGAGTTGCAGCGCCCGCATCATGAGCGATCTCCTCGCACTACCGAAAACACCGAGCGCAGGTAGGCATCGGCGCGGTCGGAGCCGATCAGCCCCGGCGCCATCTTGTTCATGGTGTAGGCGAAGGTGACTCGGTGCTCCAGGTCGTTGACGACGATGGCCCCACCAAACCCGGCCCACCAGCAGACGCGCCCGTCCGGGACCTCCGGAGCGGTCTGCGCCTGAGGCAGGCCGTAGCCGATGCCGAAGCGCAGCGGAAGCAGCAGCGCCAGATCCGCACCGTCGGACTGCTGTTCGAAGATCAGGTCGATCGTCTTCTCGGACAACAGCCTTCGGCCATTCAGCTCGCCGCCGCAGGATACGAGCGACTGCACCTTCGCCACCGAATGCGCGTTGCCGTGGCCGTTCACCGCGCCGATCTCCGCCTGCCGCCATGCGGCGCTATTGGCCTCCGGAATGTCCAGCAGCGGGCTGGTGAGCGTCTTGACCAGGATGCTCTCCTGATCGAGCGAGGCCATATCGAATTCCAGTAGTGGCGGTGGCACCAACGGTGCGATGCGGTGGTGGTGCTCCGGACCGGTGCCGATGTGGAAGTCGGCCGCTAACGGTCCGGCGAGCTCCTCGGCGAAGAACTGCCCGAGGCTACGGCCGGTAATGCGGCGAATAACCGCGCCGATCAGATGTCCGTAGTTCAGGGCGTGGTAGCCCGACGCGGTGCCCGGCTCCCACCATGGCGGTTGGGCCGCGAGGCGGGCGCTGGCCGCTTCGGTGTCGTAGATATCGGCCAGCTCGATCGGCCGCTGCCAACCGGAGACACCAGAGGTGTGTCCGAGCAGCTGACGAATCTCGATGTCGCCCTTGCCGTTTGCGGCGAACTCCGGCCAGTAGTGCGCGACTTTTTGCCGCACATCCAGCTCGCCGCGATCCACCAGCAGCAGCGCGGACAGTGCCGTCATGGTCTTGCTGATGGAGAAGACGTTGACCAGGGTGTCCTCGGTCCATGGCGTGGTGCGCTCGATATCGCGGTGTCCGCCCCAGATATCGACGACCGTTTCGCCGTCGACGGTCACACAGATCGACGCGCCGAGCTCCTCGTCCGCAGCGATCCGATTCTCCAGTTCCTCTCGCACGCCCGCGAAACGGTCGGCGCAGAATCCCGTCGTCGTTGTCATCGCCGCCTCACACGTGCTCGAGTACTCGGGCAGGCACCGGCAACGCGTTGCCGGTTGCCGCGGCACGTTTTGAGCCACTGGCCATTTCGCGCTTCATATCGCGCACATAGGCCTCGAATTCGATTTGGATGGTGTGGCGCGGTGAGTCGTAGTAGCGGCCGCTGCGGCGCTGCTCGGCGGCACGGATCACCTCGTGCATCTCCGGCTCCGATGGCGGTAGGTAGGCGCCGGTCAGGTAAGCGGCGACGAGCTTGCTCTGCTGTTCGGCGAAGTTCACCAGGGTAGGCAGCGGCTGCGCGAGGCCCATATAGAACAAATTGTCGACACCCGGCTTCATCATTTGCTTGAACAGCGGGATGCGATTGCTGCTGTCGGGCACCAGTTCCGGATCCGAGAAGAACGGGAAGCTGATGTGGTAGCCGGTCGCACAGACGATGACGTCCACCTCTTCGGTGCTGCCATCGGCGAACCGCACCCGCTTGCCCGCCAATCCGGTGATGGCGGGCTTGAAGGCGATGTCACCGCAGCCCGCCCGGTGCAGGAACTCCTCACTGGCCGAAGGGTGTGCCTCGAACGGTTGGTGATCGGGTTTGGGCAGGCCGTAGAACTCCATGTCGCCGCGGAACTTTCGGACGAACCGCTGCTTGAGCTTCATGCTCACCTTGCGCGGAATCCACGGTGGCACCGATTGTTTGTCGCCGACCTTGCCGTGGACGTATTTCGGCAGCACCCACACGCCGCGCCGCGCCGACACGGTCAGCCGCTCGGCGATGAAGCGCTGGGACAGTTCGGAGGCGATGTCGAGCCCGGAGTTGCCCATCCCGACGACCACGACCTTCTTGCCGCGCATGTCGACCGGGTCGAACGGATCGTTGTAGGCGTGGCTGTGGATGAGCACGCCGTCGAATTCGCCGGGATAGTCCGGGATATTGGGATCCCAGTGGTGGCCGTTGCACACGATCAGGGCGTCGTAGTCGCGGGTGCGACCGTCGCTGGAGGTCACCAGCCACCGGCCGTCGGGCTGCCGTTCGGCGGCGGTCACCAGGGTGTCGAACAGGATCTTGTCGCGGAAACCGAAATGGTCGACATAGTCCTTGAAGTATTGGAACAACTGCGAGTGGTGCGGAAAGTCCGGCCAGTCCTCGGGCACCGGATAGTCCTCGAAGGCCAAGCGCCACTTGGACGTATCGATGTGCAGGCTCTGGTAGCAGGCCGACATGCCGTTGGGGTTCTTGAAGTACCAGTTGCCGCCCACCTCGTCGGACGCCTCGAAGACGTCGAACGGGATGTCGAAGTCCTGCAGGCGTTTGGCGGTGGTGATACCCGAGGGGCCTGCGCCGATGACGCAGACCTTGGGAAGTGTGCGTGGAGTCAATTCAGTAGTCCTCATTCGAAGCTGACGTCACGGCTCGCAGTGGCGCCGGACACGGCGGGCGAGTGTCCGGAGCCGTGGCGCTCCGGAGTGACGTAGGCAACAACGTAACATTGGCTGGACTCTGTGTCTAGTGAATGACAGAATGTCTAGTGAAGACCGCGGCCCACCCGGGTCGGACGTACACTTGCTCACCGGAAGTCGCACGTCAGCAATAGTTTCCCGACCTACGCGAGGTAGCCGCTCACCATGCCAACGAAGTCGAAACAGGCCGGCACCAGCCTGCGCGACGAACAGAAACTGCAGACCAGGGCCAAGCTGCTGGAGGGTGCGAAGAACCTGTTCAGCACCCAGGGCTACGCGGCCGTCCGGGTCGACGACATCGCCGCCGCCGTGGGCTGTAGCCGGGCTACGTTCTACCTGCATTTCGCCAGCAAGCTCGAGGTGCTGCGCGCGGTCGCCGAGCAGAGCACCGCACCGAGTGCGCTGTACTTCTATGAGGATCTGGACCGAGTCCTGGACACCGGTTCGCGCGCCGAGTTCGTCGGCTGGATGACCCGCGCCATCGGCTGGTTCCAGGAATACAAGGACCTGCTGCCCGCGTGGGACGAGGCTACCGCGCTCGAACCGGAATTCCGTGACATCGCCCGCCAGGGCATCGCGGCCCTACCCAACGCGATGACGTCCTACCTGGCGCGCTGGCCTGCCGACCGTCAGGAAGAGGCCCGCCTGCGAGTGGAACTGCTTGTCGCCCAACTCGAACGCTTCTTCACCCGCTGGGCCATGCAGGGCACCATCGATGTCACGGCCGACCAGGCCGCGGACGTCCTCGCCGACATCTGGTTTCCGGCCCTGCAAGCGCCGCGGGAAAGGTAGCCTCGGCGCGGGATCTCGAATGTAGCTCAGGGTTCGCTGGGGTTGCGGCCCTGGTGTTTCCCGGAGGCGAATTGGTGGCAGCTTGCGAATCTGTCGGTAGCGTGCGGCATCATCTGTGCACGCAGCCATCCACGAATTCGCTCGGAGTCACCATGCCCTCGTCCAGAACCAAACCACAGCCCTTGTCGGACACTGAGATTCAGCAGATCGCCACGGACATTGCCGGCGGCCGACCGCCGATGGTGTGGTTCACCGCTGCCGCGGTGGGCGTGCCGGAAGGTCGGTCGGGGAAGGTGGTCGAACTCGATGATCCATCCGTAGGAGACTTCCTGCGGGTCCGTCCGACCGGATCGAAGGATGTACTGTCCTTTTCTCCGACCGAAGTGACGTTGACCAAGCCGCCCCGCGCGGCGACCGCTTCCACAGCCCAGCCGAAGTCGACAACCAGGAAGGAATCCCCCGTGACCCAGCCGTCGACCTTGACGAGCGTTGCGACACCGTCCACCCCGAGTCCCGGCTCGCTCGGAACCAACGCGGTGACACCGTCGGTGCCCAAGCCGGGCCCGCTCGCCTCGGGAACGAGCGAAGCCGACAACGCCACCAAGTCCGCCACGGCCAAGCAGTCCGCCCCGGGCGCGCCCGGCGCGAAGCCCGCCACAAAGGCGCCCGCTGCCGCGCGCAAGGCGAAGGCGCCGGAGGTCACCGTGACGCTGACCGGGACTGCCGACGGCGAGTGGTCGGTCGATGTGATCAGCGGCAAGAAGCGGGCCGTGCGCGGTCTGCCGGTGGCAAGCTCCGCGGTGGCGCAGGCCGCCAAGGTGCTGCATCCGGAGGTGGCCGAGGTGGTCGCCGGAATTCTCGACGCGGCGCGCGAGGTACAGCAGGTCAAGGTCGCACAACTGGCGGCCGAGCTGGAGGAGGCCAAGCGCCTGCTCGAGGAACTGACCGACTGATCAGACGGCGGTGCTCGTCGACCGATTGGCGGGGCGCCAAGTCCGGCGCCCCGCATCGGGGGCCCCATGCCGCACTTCGTCGTGGAACGCGTAGCCGAGCGAGTACTCCTTCGCGTGGTACATCGCCGAGTCCGCGTCTCGGATGAGGTCGTAGATGCTGGCGTCGTAACTGCGCGGGCTGCCGCAGGCGATCCCGACACTCGCGGTGATCGGGATCTCGCCCGCGCTCAATTCGAATGGGCGCACGAACGCCCCCAATAGTCGTTCGGCGAGCATGGCTGCCTCTTGTCTGCCCAGCGGCGCGAGCACCACGAATTCGTCGCCGCCGTAGCGCGCCACTACGTCCTCGCGGCGGATCACCCGCCGAATGCGCGAGGCCGCGTTCGCGATCAGCTCGTCGCCGACGGCATGGCCATAGCTGTCGTTGACCATCTTGAAGCCGTCCAGGTCGATGAACAACAGGCTCAGCGGTTGTTCGAGCCAGTGCTCGTGATTGCGATTGAGCGCGCGCAGCAGGGCGGACCGATTCAGCAGCCCGGTCAGCATGTCGTGGTCGGCCTGATACTGCGCGCGGCGTTCGCTGCGCGCGCTGCGCACGATGGCACGTTCGCTGCGTGCCAGGACGCCGATCAGCAAGAGCGCGAACAGCGAAGAGACGACCGCGCGGTCGAGGGTGTCGAGGCTGGACCCCACTACCGGAACCAGCGACGCCATGATCAGTGCGACCGCGATGACGCTGGCGCGCTGACGCGAATGATGGGGATGGATGCGGCGCGGTGCGCCGAGGCAGGCCATGGTCGGATGCAGCGCCGCGACCCCGACGGTGATGTAGGCGGCCAGCAGCGGCGTGAGCAACACTTCCCGCCCGATCGTCGCGGTGCCGACGGTCTCCAGGCTGTAGCCGAGATCGCCGAGCAGTACCGCAATCAGGCCGACGTGCAGGAGCCGCAGCGAGGTCTCCGAGCGGGTTGCCGTCGCCACCGAATGCGCGACCATGGTCAGCAGTAGTGCGTCGAGTATCGGATAGATCGCCGCCACAACGGTGTTCATGGTGGTGGCATGTGACTGCAGAATCGGCGAGATGAGAAAGGTCCAGGAGGCCAGCAGTGCGCCGAGTCCGATGAGCCCGGAGTCCAGCAGCAGGTCGTAGTTGTGCTGGACCTGGCGCGGCCGCAGCCACAGGGTGGCCGCGACGCCGACGGCGAAATAACCGGCCAGCGTGAACAAATCGTCGATGGGGTGCATCGAATGCTCGTCGATGCCGCGCAATACGGTGCCGGTGGCGAACAACAGCGCCGACGCCGCGATCAGATACCAGGGCAGCGGCTGCGGCGGGCGATGACGCCGCAGGCCGAGGCCGATCATGGCAAGGGCTCCTACCACCACAGCCAGCATCGTCACCAGCGAGAGCAACTGCGAATCGACGGCGATGTTCAGCCCGATCGCGGCCGAGCCGACACCGAAAAGTACTGTGTACCACCGTAATCCGACATTATGGCGTCGGCTCGTCGACTGCTCTTCGGTCAGTGTCATCAGCCCCCCTTTGTCGCTCCATCCCCTGTGAATCGAGCCGCATAGTAGGTCTGCGAATCTTCCACCGCGACTTCGACGTTCGCCTCTTGCTCATCGAGCACTGCTCGGATGCTGTCGGCGAAGGAGAACCGAGTGTTGTTGTACGAGCAGATGTCCCAGCCCACCGCCGCGCGCTCGGCCACAAGCACCTGGACAACTGATTTGATCATGGCATGGAACGCGGCCCCTTGTCGGGCACTTGATGCAACAAGGGTGAAACCGGCGTAGTAGATCGCATTGCGTGCGGCATGCTCCGGATAGCGTGCGGTGAAATAATCGGGGCTGATCCACGGCACTGTCTCCAGATGCCTGGTCAGCGTTGTCACTCCGATGGGCTCTCCTGCGGTGGTGCGCGCGACGTGCTTGAGTACGCGGGGGTCGACCATCTCCGCGCGGAACTCGGCATGGTGCAGCACCTGCCGGGCGATGGCCTTGGTGCGCAGCGGGCCGAAGGCCTCCTCGTAGAGCAGGTGGAACATATCGATCCGGTCGTCGGGGATCGTGGTTTCGACAGTGACGTGCAGTTCGTTCATCGTCTGGTCCACGGCGTGGTGTGGTAGGCGGCGAGCACAATGGCGCAGGCCGGGTCGCCCTCGCAGCGGGTCTCGCTGGTGCACAGCTGGATCGGTCCGAAGCGTTCGGGCCGGTTGGCGGTCATATCGGCGAGGCTGGACCGGATCAGCAGCTCGACCTCCTCGGCGGTCTCCGCCTCGTGCTCGACGAAAAGTCCCGCACCGGAATGATCGTCGCGCAGCACCCAGCCGATGCCCGCCGCGGCCCGTCTGCCGTTGCCGATCGCGTGCTGTGCCGCGTAGACGCAGTAGAGCCGATCACCCCAGGGTATCGGCTTACGGACGCGGGCGGTGCGCTCCAGGGTGGCGTGCGGTGGAATCACCGATGACAGGCGAATCAAGTTGGCATCACCCACTCCCAGATCGCGCAGTGCCGCATCGAAGGCCGACATGGTTGTCGGGCCCACCCCGGTCGCGGCGCCGATCTCGATCGTCAGTGGTGCCTCTGGCAATTGCCGGTCGTCGCGATCCGGCCTGCCGAGGGGCGGGAGCAGTCGATCGATCCACTGCAGCCCGAGTAGGCCGCTGCGTGGGGTCGTAGGAATCATAATGCCCTCCCGAAACTCCCTGCCGATTTTGCAGGCCGATATTGCGTCAAAATCGACTCTGCGTCACGAATGTCGATCGCGCACGCGCACCGCCCGAAAGCAGTGCTCCTGCGGCGTGTCTCGTAACGTGTGCCGGCGAGCCGTCAGACACACTCCGAATCGACGAAGCGAGGATCAGTGCAGAACTGGGTGGCGCCGGGGCGGGTCAACATCATCGGTGAGCACACCGACTACAACCAAGGCTTTGTGTTGCCCATCGCATTACCGCTGGTTGTCGAGTGTTTCGCTGCAGTGCTCGACACTGGGGATGTGCGGGTGGTCTCGCGTCAGCGGCCAGGGGATCGGGTGCTCGCCGGGGTGGGCGCGCTTGCCGCCGAACGGGATCGAGTGCCTGCCTGGTCGCGGTATCCGCTGGGCGTTGTGTCCGAATTCGTGCGACGCGGGCATCGGATCGCCGGAGTGGACATCGAGCTCGACGGTGCGGTGCCGATCGGTGCCGGGCTGTCCTCGTCGGCGGCGCTGTCGTGTGCGGTGGCAGTTGCGCTGCGAGATCTGTTCGCGCCCACGGTCACTGATCGGGAGCTGATCGATATCGCCCGTGCCGCCGAGAACGACTACGCCGGTGTGCCGACCGGACTGCTCGATCAGTCGGCATCGATCCTGTGCACGGCAGGTCACGCACTGTTTCTGGACGTACGCCGCTTCACGCACATGGCCGGTGGCGCCACGCACGAACAGATCCCTTTCGATCTGGACCGTTTCGGGTTGGAATTGCTCGTGATCGATACCGGGCAGGCACACGAGTTGGTCGACGGAGGCTACGCCGCCCGGCGCGCGCAATGCGATGCGGCGGCCGCGGAACTCGGCGTGCCCGCGCTCCGCGATATCGACACCATCGACGCGCTCGAGCGCATCGTCGACCCGATACTGCGACGCCGGGCCCGGCATGTGGTCACCGAGAACGCGCGCGTGTTGACGGTTGCCGAGAATTTGCGCGATGGTGCCGATCCGCGCTCGATAGGCCCGATCCTCAGCGCCGGGCACGCCTCGTTGCGTGACGATTTCGAAGTCTCCACGCCTGCTCTGGACGCGGCTGCCGCCGCGGCGGTCGATGCGGGAGCACACGGCGCGCGCATGGTCGGCGGCGGGTTCGGCGGCAGCGTTATTGCGCTCGTGGATCGTGAGCGCACGGCGGCCGTCGCAGATGCGGTGCGAAATAGATTCGTACGTGCGGGTTTCGCCGATCCGCGGACCTTCGTCGTGGTGCCGGGCCCTGGCGCACACCGCGTCGATTGAGCGACCGTCCAGGTTTTGTACGTGATTGTGCTGCGGTGATGCGGCACAATCACCGACAGTAGGTAGTAGCCGACACCAACGGCGGGCGACAGGACAGATCGCACCGCCACACGCATGACTCGCTCGACGCTCGGTTTCATCGCCTGGAGGGACGACGCTGTGCCGCTTGCCGATTCACCCGTGCTCCACTCCGCGCTGGAGGTCGCGACTCTGCGGCCGACCGCATCGACTGTGCATCTCGACGCAGCATCGAGCCTGCAACTGGATGCGAATCCCGTCGACTACGCCCTGGTCGCGTTGTATTTCGTCTTTGTGATCGGCATCGGGCTGCTGGCCAGGCGGCGCGTCTCCTCCAGCATCGACTTCTTCCTGTCGGGTCGTTCGCTGCCCGCCTGGGTGACCGGCCTCGCCTTCATCTCCGCCAACCTCGGCGCCGTCGAGATCATGGGCATGTCGGCCAATGGCGCGGAGTACGGCTTCCCGACCTTCCACTACTTCTGGATCGGCGCGGTGCCGGCCATGCTGTTCCTCGGCGTGGTGATGATGCCGTTCTACTACGGCTCCAAGGTGCGCAGTGTGCCCGAGTTCATGCGCAGGCGGTTCGGCACCGGTGCACACCTGGTGAACGCATTGAGCTTCGCGATCGCGCAGGTGCTCATCGCCGGGGTGAACCTGTATCTGCTCGGCACCATCGTGAATGTGCTGCTGGGTTGGCCGCTGTGGGTTTCGGTGATCGTTGCGGCGGTGATCGTGTTGTCCTACATCACCCTCGGCGGGTTGTCCGCGGCGATCTACAACGAGGTGCTGCAGTTCTTCGTCATCGTTGCCGCGTTGCTGCCGCTCACGTTGGTCGGTCTGCACAAGGTCGGCGGCTGGGAGGGGTTGCGCGACAAGGTGACCGCGTCGTCGGGCGGTGCGGCACAGCTGGAGTCGTGGCCGGGCAATGCGCTCAGCGGCTTCTCCAACAATTTCCTCTCCGTGGTCGGCATCGTGTTCGGGCTCGGGTTCGTGCTCTCGTTCGGATACTGGACTACCAACTTCGTCGAGGTGCAGCGGGCGCTGGCGACGCACTCCATCTCGGCGGCGCGGCGCACTCCGATCATCGGTGCTTACCCGAAGATGTTCATCCCGCTGATCGTGGTGATCCCCGGCATGATCAGCGCCGTTCTAGTGCCGCAGATGGCCGAGTACAAAAATCAGGTCACCGCGAATCCGGACTACACCGGGGATGTCACCTACAACCAGGCGCTGCTGTATCTAATGAAAGACGTATTGCCGAACGGATTGCTCGGCGTCGGGCTCGCCGGCCTGCTCGCGGCGTTCATGGCGGGCATGGCCGCCAATATCTCCGCCTTCAACACGGTATTCAGCTACGACCTCTGGCAGCAATATGTCCGCCGTGATCGGCCCGACCACTACTACCTCGACGTCGGCCGCCTGGCCACCGTCGGAGCCACCGTCGCCGCGATCTTCACCGCGTTCATCGCGGGAAATTTCAGCAACATGATGGACTACCTGCAAACGTTGTTCAGCTTCTTCAACGCGCCGTTGTTCGCGACGTTCATCCTCGGCATGTTCTGGAAACGGATGACACCGACCGCGGGCTGGATGGGCCTGGTCTGCGGAACCGGTTCGGCCATTGTGGTTTACGTGCTGCACAAGACGGACGTCTTCGAATTGTCCGGCCAGGGATCGAGTTTCGTCGCCGCCGGTGTCGCCTTCTTCGTCGACATCGCCGTCAGTGTCGCGGTCACCATGGTGACCCAGCCGAAGCCTGCTGCCGAACTCGTCGGTTTGGTCTACTCGGAAACCCCGAAGGAAATGCGCACCGATCCCGAGTCCGATTTCCTGCCCTGGTACCAGCGCCCGGTCCTGCTCGCCGGCATCGCCTTCGCCCTGGTCATCGCCCTCAATATCATCGTCGGATAAGGAGGCCAGCCGATGCTTTTCGATATCCGCACC
Source organism: Nocardia sp. CWNU-33 (assembly GCF_046764895.1). NCBI lineage: Bacteria > Bacillati > Actinomycetota > Actinomycetes > Mycobacteriales > Nocardiaceae > Nocardia > Nocardia sp. CWNU-33. The sequence goes on from NZ_JBKOQN010000020.1 coordinate 61,281, forward strand.
ATCGTCGGCGCCCTGCTCGGCAGCTACGGCGTCATCCTCATCATCACCGGCCTCGTCCACGACACCGCCGCCGAGGAAGCCAAAACCGGCGGCATCAATATCAACATCTGGTCCGGCATAGGAATGGCCGCAGTAGCCCTCGCCTTCCTGGTCTGGGTGCTACTGCGGCCGGTCGTCCCGCCGAACCGCGAACCTCCGATCACGGAGGAGGATTCGTCAGCCGAGGTGTGAGGTTCATCAGGTCTCTTCGCTGAAGAGGTCGGTGATCGTGATGGCGGATATGCACGGTCGAACCATCGATCGACCTGGTCGTGATCGAGGCAGGTTGGGCTGAATGCATTGTGCTGCAGTTCTTATCGGCCCTGAACTCTAATGTCAGATCTCGTCGGCGAAGAGATCAGCGATTGTGGTCGCGGTGAGGGATCGGTCGAGCCAGGTGTTGAGCCGGTCTTGGTCCGTGCAAGCCTTGATCCGGGCGCGTGCGTTGTCGTCGGTGACGATGCCGCGGCGATCCAACACCCGCAGCAAGCCTTCCGCGTGGCCTTCCGCGTGGCCTTTCTCTACACCCTCCGCGCGCAGACGTTGGGACGTTTCCGAGCGGAAGAACGACAGATCCATAGACATCAATTCCCTCCAGGTTCGGCACACCGGTCGGGTTTGGCTGAAATTCTGTTGCGGTGCAGTGCTCATCTGCCCCCGATTTCGATATCAGGTCTCGTCCGCAAAGAGGTCAGCGATTGTGGTGGCGAAAAGAGAACGGTCGAACCATTGGTCGAGTTCGTTGGGGTCGAGACATGTGGTGATGCGGACCCGTATGTCGTCGGGCACCGCGATACCGCGTCGATCCAGGATGCGCAGAACATCTTCGGCGCGGGCTTCGGCGCGGGCTTGTGCGCGCATGCGTTGGGACGTTTCCGAGCGGAAGAAGGACAGATCCACAGACATCAGTTTCCTCCAAGTATTGATGGCCGGGCTGCTGCCAAGGCCGAGTTCGGTGAGTTCGGCGAAGAGTTGGGCCTCGTCGGTGTTTGCCGATGTCCTTTAATGCGGTGACCAGGGCCTTCAGTATCGCACCGATGCCGGGAGCTTTCGCGTGCGTGATCGCCGACAGGGCGGCCAGGGGATGTCTGCGGCTGCGGTTTCGACATCGGTGACCTCCGGCACGTTGTGCGGGCCGAGGACCAGTGGCCGCACAATCAGGCTCGACCATTTGTGGTGGTCCCAGCTGCCCAGGTTGCGGTTGTCTGGTCCTGACACACGACCAGCAGCACTGGTGGCAGCCCGAACTTGGCGAGTAGGTGCGACAGGTAGTACGCCCAGGATGCTGGTTTGTCGGGATCTTTGTCGCCCTGGGCTTCCACCAGCAGCAGGAAGGACCCGCTGGCGGTGACGATTCGCATGACGGTGTCGACCCGCCGTTCGATCGGCCTGGATTCGGTGAGATCGGTCGATAACAGCGCGACCTCCAGCGGGTCGTCGAAGGGGAGGGCCAGCTCATGGAATGCGCGTGTGAAGACTCCTGGATCGTGTTGGAAGAGCCGGTGCATCGCCTCGTGCGGGGAGCGGACCATGGCGGCCAGGTTAGCGAGCTTTATCGCAAGTATGTTCGATCGAATCAGGTAGATTGGTGCGAAGCGGCGAGTTTGCCGACACGCGGGTTGGGTGTCGCGCAACTCGCCAGCAAGTTGGGCGGACGTATGAGAAACCCGTCCGGTTGTGACCGGACGGGGCTCCTGGTGCTGAATTCTGTTGTGCGGTGGCTTGTTCGGACTACTTGGCGGGCGGCACGAACGGCTGGTTGATGGTGGTGAAGTACTGGATTGCCGCGCCGATCGCGACCGGAGCCGTAATGAGGATCTGACCCGCGACGGTGCCGATGGCGCCGACCAGGGCGACGCCCGCGATGCAACCCACGGCGGCCGCGGGTAGGAACGGGCCGAACAAGCCGATGATGGTGCCGCCGACGGCGGCGCCGCCGAGGATGCCGCCGAGGCCGCAGCCGACCGCCGCGCCGCCGAGGCCGCCGACCAGGGTGCCGATCGAGGCGCCCATGCCGATGGTGCTGGTCATGCGGCTCCAGGCTGACTGCTCACGGTCGTATTCGGTCTTCCACGGCGCCTTGTCCTCGAAGGGGAGGGCGACCGGCTTGTAGGCGGCGCGTGCCAGGTCCATCCGGGGCGTGAGAGTCGCGGTGCGGCCGGAGATTTCGGCGGCGATCGGGAACTCGAACTCGTCGACGCGGAACGTCAGCGGGGTGCCCGCGACGACGGTGCCGTCGGCGGCCTTGATCTTGAAAACGCCATCTTCGACGCTCAGCGAACCAGCATCGGTTTCGATGATCGATGACGTGTCGGCGGCTCGAGCGGTGAATCCGATCGCGTCGGCCTCGGGGGCAAGCGAGCCTGCGTGGCTCGCGCCGGCGGCGATGCCCACCGCGGTCGTCATGAATGCGGCGGCCAGGGCGAACTTGGTGATCTTCATGGTGTGGGAGTCCTTGATGAGGGAATTCGAGGCATGGCGAAACAACGGCCATACCTGTGACGTTCGGTAGGTCGTTTCGGTAACACCCGGAGTCGTTGCCCGGCCGCTAGCGGCCGAGGCTCCGGCGGATCAGAACTGGGTTATGAAGTGGCGCGAACGCGTCCGACGAGACCGATCACCAGATCGATCGCGAGGAAGGCGAGCAGGCTCAGCCCGACCAGCGGGACGAACCAGCCGACCACCAGCGCGGCGGCGACCAGCGGGACCGCCAGCCACGGCGAGGTTTTGCGCAGCACGCCGCGGCGTGGAGCGCGGCCGAGCACGATCCGCGATCCATCGCGGGTCGGCCTGCGGTTCCACCACATCAGATAGCCGCGCACGATGACGGTGATCAGGCCGATCATCACCACGAGCAGCAGCAACTGGTTGAGCAGACCGAACATCAGACCCATATGGAACTGGATGCCCCAGTTGGTGAGCTTGGCCATCAGCGGCCAGTCGGCGTAGGCCAGCTTGTCGGTGACCGTGCCAGTGGCGCCTTCAACGGCGACTGCGTCGACGGTATACACGCCGGGCATTCGTCGTTCCTTCACCGCAAACGCCTTACCTGGCTCGGCCGGGATACTGATCTCGGCCGCTTCGGTCACACCATTGGCACGGGCCACGTCGTAGACCCGATCGACCTGAGCGATTCGATTGCTCGGATCGACAGGCGCGGGCATCTCGTGACCGCCGCCGTGGTGGTGATCGCCGCCCGCAGCGGGAGCGGGCGACCGGGTGTCCGCGCCCGGCAGCGCGGTGCTTACAGCAGGGGTGGTCCAGCTGAGCTGCTGGCGCAATTCGGTGATGTTCTCACCGGCATAGGTGGACCAGGTCATACCGGTCGCCGACAACAGCAGCACTACCGGCAGAATCCAGACACCCACGGCGCCATGCCAGTTCAGTCGCCTGCCGCGGCCGCCCTGTGAACGGTCGGGAACCAGCAGCCAGCTCGCCGAATTGCGGTTACGGCGACTGCGGACCCGACGGAACCACAGCACCAGCCCACCGAGCGCGATGATCCACAGCCAGGACGCCGCGAGCTCGCTGTAGATGCGGCCCGGCTCGCCGAGGTGAAGATCCCGGTGCAGCTGGTCGATCCAGCTGCGCAGCGGCAGTGCGCCCGAGCTGCCGTAGACGACCGAGTCGCCGACGGGCTGTGCGGTGTAGGGATTGACGAACACCGCGCGGCGCTCGGACTCACCGAGCGACGGGTCGCTGAAGATCACCCGGGTGGTGTCGTGCGAACTCGGTGCGGGGGCGACTGCGACCAGCCCCAGATTCGGCTGGGTCGCGACGGCCGCATTGATCTGTTCCGACAGGGGCTTCGGGGTGCCACCCGGGTCGACCTGGAGCAGATCGCGCGAAACGATCGATTCGAGCGTCGGTGATATCGCGTAGAGCGCCCCGGTGATCGCGGCGATCAGGATGAAGGGGGCGATGAAGACGCCCGCATAGAAATGCAGCCGCATGGCAAGCGGGTAGAGACCGTTGCGACGGCGGGTGGATTTTTCCGGTGTGCTGGATTCCGGTGGTGGCGCCCCCGATTCGGTATCGGGAGGACTGGCGTCGATGATGCTCATTTTCGATTCGATTCTGGAGTTCAGGGAACCCGGATGCCTGTCGCCGCACCGTCGAGGAGCCCGACAGCATGTCGGCCGCACGGTTGCGGCTCGTCAGAAGTCGGCTGCCGACGGCGATGGTCGATGGCTTCGCACCGGCGGCGGGTGTGCACCTGCGGCGAATGACCGTCCAAGGCCGATGTTTTCGGCGTGCGCGATGACTATGCGAAGCCACGACGGGAGGACATCGGCCTGCAGCTGGAAGTTTGCCGAGGCGGCAGCGGCAACGCACGAGCAACGCGGCTCGTGCACCGGGTGAAGGAATTGGTCAGCGACGAACCGCGAGTGGGGGACCGCGGGTCCGTAGCGATTCGGCGGCGAAGACCCGCAGAATGACACGGTCGCGATGGGTGTCGCGCAGCTGCGCGGGACCGGTGATCGCAGGTGGGTGGTGGCGCATCGGCAGCACGCGGGCCAGCACGGCGCAGCCGATCAGATAGGCGGCCTCGGCGCCGCGGATCACGATGGCGGCCAGCGCAGCGGCGATGGCATGCGCGGTGAACATGGCGGGGGTGAGCTGCGCATCGCCGTGATGCATATGCCCCGAACTCCAGCCCATGGAGAGATGGCCGAGCAGCTGACCTGCGACGAGTGCCGCGACAAGACCGGTCGAGGTGTCACGCAGCAGCGGGAGGCCGGCCACCAGCGCGCCGATCACCGCAGCGGCGGCGGCCAGCAGCGCCAACGTGGTGCCATCCGGCGTCATTCCGCCGGATGCCCACCCGTGTGCCGCAACCGAAACGGCCCCCGAGATCGATCCGGCCGCAGCGCCGCGCAACCGCGCGACAGCACTGCGTTTCCCCGCAACGGCGCGGCCGGACTCGATACTCACCCGCTGATGATAACTGACAGGTAACGTGCCGGATCTCGAGATAGTCGACACCCGAAATCTCACGGAATCTGCAGCTTCCATCTGGAAATAATTGTGCCCCCACCGGATTTCCCGCACACCGAACACAAACGGTTCAGGTGCAGGAAATCAGCCGAGGCCCATGGGCGATGGTCACCTACCCGCCGTCGACCACCATCTCGATGAGCGGCTTGCGCAGCAGCTTGCCGGTCGCGTTGCGGGGCAACTCGTCGAGGAAGATCACCTCGCGCGGCACCTTGTAGCGGGCCAGGTTCACCTTGACGAAGTCCTTGATTTCCTGGGCGTCGCGCTTCGATTCCGGACCCGGAACAACGAACGCGCGCAACCGCTTTCCGAATTCTCGGTCGTCGACACCGACCACGGCGGCCTCGAAAATGTCCTCGCGGCCCGCGATGAGGTTCTCGACCTCGAGCGGGAAGACGTTCTCGCCGCCGGAGACGATCATGTCGTCGTCACGACCATCGATGTAGAGCAGGCCCTCGGCGTCGAAGTGCCCGACATCGCCGCTGGACATCATGCCGTCCACGATCTCTTTGGTGCGGCCGTCGGTGTAGCCGGTGAAGGCGAAGCCGTTGTCCACGAAGATGGTGCCGGTGACGTTCGGCTCGGTGATCGGCTTGCGGTTCTCGTCGAGCAGCACGATGCGGATGCCGACCGGCGCCTTGCCCGCGGTGGTCGGGGCCTTGCGCAGATCTTCTGGGGTCGCCACCGTCATGACGGCGCATTCGGTGGAGCCGTAGAGGTTGTAGAGGCTGTCGCCGAAGTAGTCGAGCGTGCGAGTGACAACATCCGGAGCGATCGCCGAGCCCGCCGCGAAGATCACCTTGATGGTGCTCGGGTCGTACTTCGCCAGCACGTCGTCGCCGAGATCGAGGATGCGCTGCAGCATGGTCGGAACCACGACCAGCGAATCCGCCCGGTACTGCGTGATATTCGCGAGCGTCTGCTCCGGGTCGAACCGGCGCTGCTGGAAGATCACCCGATTGCCGAGGGCCAGACCGATGGTGAACTGCGAGAGCCCGGTGCCGTGGAAGATCGGCGCCGCCATGATCATGGTGCCGTTGTTGGGCAGCGGCACCCGGTCGACGAACTGAGCCGAGGCGAACGGGCTCACCCGGTCGCGTGGCGCGCCCTTCGGGGTGCCGGTGGTGCCACTGGTCAGGATGACCATGCCGCCCGGCTTGGCGGGGGCGGGCAGCGGTTCGGTGGAGCGACCCGCGATCAGAGCTTCGATAGTGGGGATCGACGGATCGGCGTTGTCCTTCTCGTCGACCCAGGTGAGCACCCGGGGGATCTCGGCGGGGATGGCGCTCATCAGGTCGAGGAATTCGCTGTCGTGCAGTACCGCTTTGACGTTCTCGCGCTTGGAGACGTCGGCGAACTGCGGTTTCGCGAAGCCGGTGTTCATCAGGACCGTGCGGACACCGAGCTTGCCCGTGGCGAGCAGGCTCAGCACCATGCCGCGATGGTCGCGTGCCAACAATGCGACCACGTCGCCGGGCTCGATACCCTGCGACTCCAGGCCGCGCGCCAGTGCGCTCGACTGCTCGTTCAGCTGACCGAAGGTCATCTCGCCACGTTCGTCGACGATGGCGGCTGCGCTCGGTCGGGTCTGGGCCGCGTGCATCACGACACCGGCGAACGGGCCGAACTTGAGCACGTTGAACGCTGATCGCGCTGCGTGATCGGGCCGGAGCGGATTGAACAGGTGCCGCTTGACCATGACATTCACGCCCTGGGCGAAATCGCCGGCCTTTCGGACGGAGCCATTCAACGCGGGCAGGGATAGAGACATTCGACAACGCCTTCCGCGGTCCGCCCCACCGGGACCGGGGGTGGTGTGGACCGCAACTTCGAGATCCAGTGCTGCCGCTAACAATAGCAAGCGACTGTGACTCGGTGTGTCATGTATCTCAATCCGAGGATTGGGCCAGCTCACACAGCCTTCCGGGGCAGTGCTGATCAGGTTGCGGCGCAGCAGCCTTCCCAGCACTGACACGTCGGCGCGATCGCGCCCGCCCGAATGCTCAGGTCTGTACCTCGTACTCGACGAGTACGCGGCGCAGCAGCTTGCCGGTGGGGTTGCGGGGCAGATCGTCGAGGAACACCACTTCGCGCGGCACTTTGTACCTGGCGAGATTGTTCTTCACGTAGGTCTTGATTTCCTCGCCGTCCGGAGTTCGACCGGGTTCCGGAACGACGAAGGCACGCAACCGCTTACCGAACTCGACATCGTCGACGCCGACGACCGCGGCATCGAAGACATCGGGACGCTCCAGCAGCAGGTTCTCGACCTCTTGCGGGAAGACGTTTTCGCCGCCGGAGACGATCATGTCGTCATCACGGCCGTCGACCATCAGCAGCCCGTGCTCGTCGAAATGGCCGACGTCGCCACTGGACATATAGCCATCGATGATCTGCTTGTGACGACCATCGGTGTAACCCTCGAAAGGCGCACCGCTGCGGATGAAGATGCGCGCGGTCTTGTTGATCCCGGTGACCTGCTTGTCGTTGTCGTCGTAGAGCCGCACCTCGCAGGTGATCGGCGCTCGGCCGACCGTGCCGGGCGCGAGCGCGAGATCCTCCGGGTTGGCGACGGTGGCGACCGCGCATTCGGTCGAGCCGTACAGGTTGTAGAGGACGGGCCCGAATACCTGTGTGGCCTTGACACACAGCTCCGGCGAGAGCGCCGAGCCTGCCAACAGGATGCACTTCAGCGAGGACGTGTCGTACTTGGCGCGGATCTCCGGGGGTAGCTCGGTCATCCGGTGCAGCATGGTCGGCACCGCCACCAGCATTTCGGCCTGGTGGTCGGCGATCATCTTCAGCGTCGCTTCGGCGTCGAACCGGCGGCGCACCACCACCTTGTTGGTCATCGCCGAGGCGACCAGGTAGGTGCCCAGGCCGGTGCTGTGGAAAATCGGCGACACGATGACCTGGGTTCCCCTGACCGGGAACGGGATTCGATCGACCATCTGGGCGGTGGCCAGCGGGGTCACCTTGCTGCGTGGTGCACCCTTCGGCAGGCCGGTGGTGCCGCTGGTGAGGATGACGAAGCCGCCGGGCTTGCTCGGCGCGGGCAGCGGTTCGGTCGAGTTGGCCGCGATGAGATCGTCGAGCGTCTGCGCGCCGTCCGGCAGCGTGGTGCCTTCATCGACCCAGGTGAGGTAGCGCGGCAGGTCTGTGGGCAGCGCGTCGAGCAAGCCGAGGAACTCGCTGTCGTGCAGCACCGCCTTGACCTTCTCGCGCGCACAGACCTCGGCGAACTGCGGCTTGGCGAAACCGGTGTTCATCAGCGCGACCCGAACGCCGAGCTTGCCCGCGGCGGCCATGGCCAGGATCAGGCCGCGATGGTCGCGAGCGAGGACGCCGATCACCGAGCCCTCGGTCAGGCCGGCGGGCTGCAGCCCGCGCGCGATGGCGGTCGACTGCTCGTCGAGTTCGCGGTAGCTCAGCTCGCCGCGCTCGTCCACCAGCCCGGGCGCATTCGGCGCGATGCGCGCAGAGTGCCGTATCAATGTCGCCTGTGGGCCGTATATCTGGGACTCTTTCATTGTCCGCAGTGCCTCGACCGGCCTGCGCGGATCGCTGACTCCGCGGGCCCGCAGCACTCCCATCGCCTTGATTGTTTCCAAGGCATGCGCCAACTTCATCCGTCGAACACCTCCACCAACAAACTCGCGTCGGTTCTCGACCTAGCGATATCGAACGGGCGTATATGCCAGCTCACCGTATCAGCGGCAGTGGGACGGATCACATAATGTCGAAAAACCGACATCCGGTGGTCCAGCTGTGGCGCGAGCCACCATTCACAACACACCGTCGCACGGCGGGCCGTTAAGGTTCGGGGCATGCGTATCGCGGTCGTCACGGCCATCGTTCTGCTATCGGCCGGTTGTGCTGTGGAAACGGATCATCGATCGGCTACCGCCCCGAGCTCGACCGGCGTCGCGTCGGTCGGGCCGTCGGCATCGTCGACGCGGTCGGCTCCGACCAGCGGCGCGTCGGTGGCGGATCTGGAGTCGTGGACCCGGGCGGGTAGCGCGGCCGATCCGGTGGGGTACCGCACCGCACGCCTGGACGACGGCACGGTGACCGACCTGAAGAGCGACCGCGCCTTCACCAGTCCCTCGGGAAAGATCAGCTGTATCACCGACTATGAGCACGGTGATCGGGGCGTCGTATGCCTCGTCGAGTTGAAGAATCCGCCCGCCAAACCCCACGACGGCATCGGCAACTGGAAGGGTGGCTGGATCCGCTACACCGGCGGCAAGCTGACCGTCGGCGCATTCCGGGGCGATCCGGGTCCGTTCGTGCAGGGGCGTGGTCCCGAATTGCCCTACGGCAGTGCGCTGTCCATTCGCGACTTCACCTGTCGCATGGACGCCGGCGGCCTCACCTGTGTGAACCCAGAGGCGGGCTCGGGCGTGCAGATGAGCGATGCAGGCGTCATCCCGTTCGGGTGTCTGAAGCAGCAGGTGGCGACCCCGAACGACAACGCGGGCGTGCTGTTCGGCTGTTAGCGGCGGCCGGCGCCGACTCGTGTGCGGTCGGATCCGCATCGGCAGCCCGAAGCGCAGTCCGGGCGCGGTCCGATGTCCGGCAGCAGAAAGCGTGGTGTTGCCGGCCGCGACTTCTCTTATCCCGTAAGCGATTTGGTCGCGGACCGCGTCAGCGCCGCGCGCTGGCCAGCGCGACCAGCAGCGGCACGACCCGCCCCTCCGGCACTTCGAAACGCCCACGGCCTGCGGTGTGTAGCCAGCCGACGGCGGCCAACTGCCGCAGATGGTGATACACCTGACCGGAGGTTCCGACCCCTTCGAGCCCGACGAGTTCGGCCGCGGTCCTGCGGCCACCCATCACCTCACGCAGCAGCCGCAGTCGTACCGGACTGCCGAGGGCGGCCAGACATTCGGCTGCCTCGGACCAGTCGTCCTCGATGATCTCACCGGTGGTGAACCGTGCCTGCCACCCGTAATGTTCATCGGTAGGTAGCCGCACCGACCCGGCGAACAACACCCCGCCGTTGGGCTCGTCGGCGTCGGAGAAATCCTCCTGCAGCCGTTGCACCGCCCACTTCTCCGACGATGCGTCCGCGCCCCGGCTGCCGCCTGCCTCCAACGCGCTGAGCCGTCGCTCCAGCTCCGCAACCCGTTCCTCTAGACCCACGCCCCAAAATTACGGAACTACGTAATGCCGGACAAGAGGGCACCTCTGCGCCCTGGCCTGTCTTTCGGCAGGTTGTAACAGGCGAGAGCCGATGCGAGTCCAGGACGGACTCGCATCGGCTCTCGAGTGTGGGTTGGGACGCTCAGTTGTAGACGGCGCCGAAGGATGGCGTGGAGATAGTGCCGAGCTGGTACTGGTATCCGTCGGGGTTCGCCTCGCTGACCGGGACCGGCCAGCGGTGCCACAGAGTTCCGTACACCGCGGCCACGATCATGCCGCCGCCGGTGTTGATGGCTCGGGTGCGAATGGTGGTGTCCACGGGGGCATTGTTGTGCTCGGTGAGCACCTCGGTGCCGCTACGGCCATTGGACAGGTTGACCCAGGTCGCCTGGAGCCTGGCTCCGCTCTGGTCCGGCGCGATCGTGCCTGGGCCGCCGAAGAATCCGAGCCGGAATCCGTCGAGGCCGAGCGCGAGGCCGGTGCCGTAGGCGCCGGGGCCGCCACCACGGCCGATATCGGATTGCGCGGGCATCTGGAACGGCTGTGCGGGCAATGCCACCTGCTCGGCGGTGGTGACCTGGCCGCCGGAGGCCATCAGCCGATCCACGGCCTGCTCGGCCGCCGGATCGCCCGCGGCCGCGGAACGCAGTTTCTGGACCGCCGTATTCCAGTCGACCTGCACTGGATCGGCGGCGGCCTGCCCTGCGAATACGACAGCGACTGCGGTCGTTGCCGCGAGTGCGGCGGTGAAGCGACGTATCAAACCCAACTTTTGCATAACCAGTCTCCTTGAGGGGTCTTGGTACAGCTCGGTGGAAATTCGTCCGCTGAATTCTTCGGACTCAACACGCAGCGTTACGTTAGTCAAACCCGTGCGTGTGCAGCAACGTAACGGATTGCGCTGTCGAACGCCGCACCGGGTGGGCATGTCTCTCGGAAAATCCGGAAGAATTCGGCTGTCGCGGGAGTGGGGATCGTCGAAAGCTGAGGTCTTTCGTTCGCGCGTGCATTGGCGCAGTAGTACGGGAGTTCCATGGCTACAGGCGATTTCAGCTACGTCAATGCGTCAGGTGACGACTTCACCCTGCGCGATCCGCCGAGTGGCGAAAGGTTCATGCTTGTCGGTGGGGCAATGCACGTGCTCAATCAAACGAACGCCAGCGCGACGCTGGGCAGTGCAGCCGGACGAGCGGGCTCCCAGCTAGTGGTATACCCGGGCGCATCCGGAAGTTTCGGCGGTGCCGTCGTCCCGGATCTGGTGATCTTCGACTAGCGCGACACCCGGCGCTCGCCATCGTGCGCCGGCGCACAATAGAAACCGGTGCGAGTCATTGTGTCGACCCGCACCGGTTTCGGTTGCAGCACTTACTACTTCAGCAGCACTTCAGCTCGGCGCTGGTTTGCCGAGGACCCGGTGCGCCACGATGAGCTGCTGGATCTGCTCGGGTGTCTTCGAAGATGTCGAGGATCTTGCAGCAGGTTTCAGGCCGCAATGCCCCGACGGTTCAGGCGCAGACGCGGTTGAGTTCGTTCGTGGCGGGGTCCAGGTCGGTGATGTTGTCATCGACCAAGGCGTTGGCGTAGCCGGTGATAGCAGCCTTTTCTTCGCCAACGGCCAGGGCGGCCAGGCCCGACAGCCTGTCGGACAAAGCTTGCTGGGTGGCATCGTCCAGGGTGTCGCCGCTGATGGCAATCGCGGCGTTGATCAGCTCGATGGCTTTGGCGCAGCTGGGGGACTTCGCATGTGCGGGCGCGGCGGGCAGGACCTGTAGGGCGGCGGCCGCCGTCGCGGTCAGCAGAACAGTGGAGAAGAGCTTGATCATGACGTCCTCGAGTAGCTTCCAACAGAAGGTCCGCGACTCACCTGAGCGGACCTCTCGATCTCACACCGTACCTGGTCATCGTTCGATACAGGCAACGAGGTTCTCGGACGAATCCGCGTTCTGGCCGCCGATAAGACCCGCATACCAACCACTTCGGCGGTCACAAGGTGTGCGGTCGGCAGCTGACTCTTAATCAGCGGGTTCGGGGTTCGAGTCCCGAATTCTGACCGCCTCCAACCTCTGTTTCGACCGTGCCGAGTGCTGCCGTTCGTGCGGGGATCGGAAGTGGAATCCGGTGCCGCGCTTGCAGAGGCCGGAGACGATCCGAGGCTGTCACGCCGAGAGCGCAGCGTCACAGGTGGCGCTCGGTGGTGTGTCGGCTGCCGGGTTGAGAGTTCGGAGAAGTTTCAAGGAACACCCGAATTGCCCCGATGAACACCAGTGCAGCGACCAACATGTGTACGCCAACAAGCATATTCGGCAACCCGGTCACCGACTGGGCAAATCCCACTCCCATCTGTGCTGTCAGATGATGAGCTGCTGGATCTGCTGGGTGCCATCGAAGATATCCAGGACCTTCCAGGCGAATTGCGTTGTCCTGGTGAAAGATTGCGAAAATGCGCGTTGAGCTGTGCGAAGGAATTCTCCGTAGTTCTCGCCCGTTCCGGCCGCTGCCGGGCCTCGCACGGCCTCGGCGGAATTCGGCAACAACTGTCGATACGCATGGGTCGAGGCGTTGCCGGGCCATCCGAACGCACGGTAATGGCGCATTCTGCGCGTTCTCACGAGTAGTAGCCGATTATCACAAGTTCATGAATGAACGGGCTCCTAAATCCCGCGTTTGCGCGCTTTCATGTCGTAACTTGATGAATCGTGAAGCATCTGTTGACTGCGGCCACGATGGTCCTGGGTCTTTCGATCACAATGGGGCAGATACCTGTCCGGGCGGAGGCGGATCCGCCGGAATCTTCGGTGTCGGTTGACCCGTCCGTTGGTGTACAGGAGGGTCCGAACCCGCTGCAGCAGTGGATCGATTCCCATCTTCCCGCGCCGACGAAGATGCTACCGCGAGCGTCGCGGCCCCTTGCGGCACCGAGTGATCTGCCGCAGGAACTGATCGCGCTTTGGGATGCTGTGCAGTCCGCGCCGACCGGTGACCCACTGTTCGACACCTGGCCGGCGGATCTCGCCCGTTATGCGCCCGGCGACATTCTGGAATGGCGGGATGTGACGGCGTCGGCCACGCCGACGATGCTTCTCCTGAACCTCACCTCCATTTCCCGCGCCACTCTCCTGAAATTCCGCACCACCAACTCCGCCGGTGAGCCCTCCATCGGCACCGCGACGCTGGTCCTTCCCCCCAAGGCGTGGACCGGGCCCGGCAACCAGCCCGTCTTGGTGAACGCGCAAGCCGTCAACGCGCTCAACAAGCGCTGCACCCCCGGTTACGTGCTCTCCCACGGCATGGAAGTCCCGACCGGCAACGATTTCACACCGTCGCCGACCGCCTGGGCGATCGAGCACGGCTACGCGCTGATCATCCCCGACCACGAGGGCCCCCTGATGGCCTACTCGGAGCCGGCCGTCGCCGGATACAACCTGCTCGACTCCATCCGCGCGGTCCGCAATTTCGCCCCGGATCAGTTCGGCGAGAGCCGTTTCGCCTCGACCGGATACTCCGGCGGTGCCGTCGCTTCCCACGCTGCGGCCATGCTGGTACAGGAATACGCACCGGAACTGCTCCCGTATTTCGCTGGCGCGAGTTTCGGTGGATTGGTCATCGACTATCGCCGGTTCGCCCACGCCTTCGATGGTTCCTACATCTCCGCGTTCCTGCTCACCACCGTGCTCGCGCTCGGCAGGGAGCATCCAGAAATCCTCGGCCTCATGAACCATGCGGCGCAATGGGTGGCGACGTCCCCCATCAAAGATATCTGCAGCGGTAGTTTCGGTGCACTCGGGATAATGCCCATCCCGATCGATACGATGGCCACAATCGATAAGTCGCTCGACAGCGAATCGGCCGAGGCTATCTTCCAACATCTGAGTATGAACGGCCGGAAATCGGGAGTGCCGCTGTTCATTTACCACGGTATCAACGATCCTTGGATTCCCGTGCCGGAGGCCGAGCAGCTGTGGCGCGAGCAATGTGCTCTGGGGGTGGCGGCGACGAAGAATATCGTCGGCGGTGAACATCTGGCGGCCTACGTCAGCTCCTATGGCGCGACCATGGATTGGCTGGATCAACGATTGCGCGGTGTGCCTGCGACCGGAACATGTGCCGAACCCGGCGGACGGTGACCTGCCGTCCATCGCGGCGTGGTCCACCGGTCGCGGCGCAGAGACCTGCGCCTCGTAACCGATCTCGGATCCCGTCGACCGACGTCACAGTTCGCCGATGACCGACGTCGCCAGACAGAAAACCGGTGCCGGTCCCACAGCGGACCGATACCGGTTTTCTGTTGTGCGACTTGCTATTTCAGTTCGGCGCTGGTCTTGCCCAGGACCCGGCGCGCCACGATGAGCTGCTGGATCTGCTGGGTGCCTTCGAAGATATCCAGGATCTTCGAGTCGCGGCCCCACTTTTCGAGCAGGGTGCGCTGGGAGTAGCCGATGGCGCCTGCGAGTTCGACGGCCTTCAAGGTCACGTCGGTGCCGGTGCGGCCCGCTTTGGCCTTGGACATGGAGGCTTCCAGGGAGTTCGGCTTCTTGTTGTCGGCCATCCACGCGGCGCGCAGCGACAACAGGTAGGCGGACTCGTAATCGGCTTCCATGCGCAGGAATTCGGCGGCTGCGGCGTGCTGATTGTTGGCCGGGGTGTCGTAGGAGATCTCGACACCGGCGTCGGTCAGAATCGCGCGCAGCTCCTCGAGGGCGGCGCGGGCGACACCGACGGCCATGGCGGCAACGAGCGGGCGGGTGTTGTCGAAGGTCTGCATGACCCCGGCAAAGCCCTTCTCCACGTTGACTTCCGGGCTGCCGAGGATGTTGTCCTTCGGAATCCGGCAGTCCTGTAGCAGGAGCACGGCGGTGTCGGACGCCTTGATGCCGAGCTTGTGCTCGAGCCTGGCCACCGAAAGGCCGGGGGCCTCACGCGGCACGACGAACGACTTGATCGCGGCGCGGCCGAGGCTACGGTCGACCGACGCCCACACCACGATGTGGGTGGAGCGCTGGCCCGCGGTCACGAAAATCTTCTCGCCGTTGAGAACCCACTCGTCGCCGTCGAGAACGGCGGTGGTGGTGACGGCGGCCGAGTCCGAGCCGAAAGACGGCTCGGTAATGGCCATCGAGGCCCACACTTTGCCGAAACGCTTCAGCTGCTCGTCGGTGGCGACGGCCGCGATGGCTGCGTTTCCCAGACCCTGGTAAGGGATCGATAGCATGAGGCCGACGTCGCCCCAGGAGGTCTCCAGGGCGTTCAGCAGTGCGGACATATTGCCGCCGTTGCTGTTTCCGAGCAGCTCGGTAGCGTGGCTGTCGGACTCGCTGTCATGCGAACGGCCACCGGCCGCGCCGCCGATCTTCTGGGTGCCGGAGTCGGCAAGGCCCTCGACCATGGCGGCCATGGCGTCCAGCTCGACCGGGTAGTCGTGTTCGCCGAGGTCGTACTTGCGCGAGATCGGACGGAAGATTTCCGAGGCGACCTGGTGGGCCTGGTTGGCGCTGGCCCGCAGCTTCTTGGGGAGTTCGAGATTGATCATGGAATGTCTCCTGGAAGGTAAGGAACCAGCCGGTTTAGATGAGCACGACACCTTCGGCGACGCCGATGGCCCGCAGATCGCGGTACCAGCGCTCGACCGGGTGTTCCTTCGTGAAGCCGTGGCCACCGAGCAGCTGCACGCCATCGAGACCGATCTGCATGCCCTTGTCGGTGGCCAGCTTTCTCGCCAGCGCCGCTTCGCGCGCGAACGACAGGCCCTGCTCCGCGCGTGACGCACCCCGCAGGGTCACGAGCCGAAGGCCGTCGAGTTCGATGGCGATGTTGGCGACCATGAAGGCGACCGCCTGGCGGTGGCTGATCGGCTCGCCGAACGCCTCACGCTCGTTCACGTACGGAATCACGTAGTCCAGCACCGCCTGGCCGGTGCCGATGGCCAGCGAGGCCCAGCCGAGGCGGGCGAGACGTACTGCGTCCGCGTACTCTTCGGCGCGCTGGACGGCATCGCTGTCGCCGAGGATGGCGTCGGTGCCGACCGCGACATTGTCGAGGATCAGGCGGCCGAGGCCCGCGGCACGCAGACCCATGCTCGGGTCGGCCTCGACGACCAGGCCCTGGGTGTCGGACGGCACGATGAACAGGGCGGGCCGACCGTCCAGCTCAGCGGCGACGAGGAACAGCTCGGCATCCGCGGCGGCGGGCACCAGGCTCTTCACACCGTTGAGGCGATAGCCGCTGGGGGAGCGAGTCGCCTTGGTCTGCAATGCGAACGGATCGAACAGGGCCCGCGGCTCGCTGATCACGACGGCGGCTTGCGGGACGTTCTCGCCGGTGAAGGCGGGCAGGTAGGTCTGCTGCTGAGCGTCGGTGCCCCACTGGGAGAGGGCAACCGCGACACCGCTCGGCGCGAGGATCGGCAGGGCGAGGCCCATGTCACCGTGCGCGAGGGCCTCGGCGACCAGCGAGTTGGTGACCGCGCCACGCTCGGCGGCCGCGCCCTCGAGCTCCTCGGGCACGTTGATGAGGGTGATGCCGAGTTCGGCAGCCCGCTCGAGCAGGTCGCGCGGGGCCTTCGCGGCGCCGTCGGCTTCGTAGGCGGCCGGGCGCAGGATCTCGGCGGCGAATTCCTTCACCGTCTCGACGATCATCTGCTGCTCGTCGCTGGGGGTGAGGTCGAAGAAATCCTTGTTCTTCGACTCGTTGTCCGCCAGCCGCTTCGGTGTGCCGTTGCCCGCGACCTTGGCGAACGCGCGGGTGGCCGCGCCGAGGGTGCGGAAGCCGGTCTTGGTGCCTTCATAGGTGACTCGCTCGATCGGCTTGCGCAGGTTGTACTTCTCGGCGAGCTCCGACCCGGTGAAGGTCGTCATGATCCGCATGGCCGTGCCCATCCAGTCCCGCTTGGGATGGTTCAGGCCAACAGCGGACGTGTCTGGACGTCGCGTCGTTGCGCTGTCTCGAGTGCTCATCATCACCTGTTTTCTCGGGTGGGTGGGGTGAGGTCTTATCCCAGCTATCTTACTCCAGAGTAAGGCTATCTTACTCCAGAGTAAGAACCCCGTCGAGGTGCAGCTTACGCCGCCGATCTGTGTCAGGCTGGACAAGTGCCCATCGTCGCGGTGCGACAGGTGCCCGCTGTCGCGATGCGGCAGCTGACCATCGTCGCGGGACTGTTCGCTGCTCTACTCATCGCTTTCGCCGCGCGCTACGGGTATCACCGCGACGAGCTCTACTTTCTGGCCGTGGGCAGGCGCCTCGATTGGGGATACCCGGATCAGCCGCCGCTGACGCCGCTTCTCGCTCGCACGATGTCGGCAATCGATCCCGATTCGTTACTGCTGCTGCGCCTTCCGTCGATCGTGGTCGCCACGTTCATCGTGGTCTGCGCGGGTCTGATGGCACGCGAATTCGGCGGCGGGCGCGGTGCGCAGGCCCTCGCGTCGGCGTCGGTGGCCGCCGCGGCGCTGGTGATGGGTGTCGGGCACCTGCTCACCACCACCTCGCTCGATATGGCCGTGTGGTCGTCGATATGCCTGCTGGTGCTGAAACTGCTGCGTGATCCCGCGGGCGACGGGGTGACCGACAGCGCGGCCGGCCAGGTCGACAACGCTCGAGGGCGGCGCGGTGCCGACCCGAGATGGTGGCTCCTGATCGGGCTCGTAATCGGGGTCGGGCTCCAGAACAAACTGCTGGTGATCTTCCCCGTCGGTGCGCTCGTGCTGGCGCTGGTTCTGGTCGGACCACGAAAGATCTTCGCTACCAAGTTCTTTCCTGTGGCAGTCGGTATCGCCGCGCTGATCTGGCTGCCCTACCTGTGGTGGCAGGCCGAGAACGGCTGGCCGCAATGGGAAATGGGCCGGGCGATCGCCGGCGGCTCCTCGGGCACCTCGGATTCGCCCGCGGCGTTCGTGCTGCTGCAATTCGGTCTGATGGGGCCATTGTTGGTGCCGCTGTGGATATTCGGGCTGTGGCGGCTGTGGCGTGCGGTCCGCTACCGAGCTTTCGCGGTCGGGTACGCGCTGATGTTCGTCGTGTTCGTGGCCACCGGCGGCAAGGCCTACTACATGGGCGGGATGTATCCGATTCTGCTTGCTGCCGCCGCGGTGCCGGTCGCGGCATGGCTGGGGCTTCGACGAATGCGTTGGGCGGCAGTGGGTTCGGCACTCGCGGTGAATGCTCTCGTCTCGGCAGTATTGTTCCTGCCGGTGTTGCCGATTTCGGCGCTGCCGAATTCGCCGGTGCTCGCAGTCAACTACGACGCGGGCGAGACCATCGGCTGGCCGGAATTCGTGCGCCAGGTCGCCGACGCGCGCGCCGGACTCGGAGCCGATGTCGCTGTGCTCACCGCCGACTCCGGTGCGGCGGGCGCCATCGAGCGTTTCGGCGGGCAATACGGACTGCCGACACCGCACAGCGGGCACAACGCCTACTGGTGGTGGGGCCCGCCGAGTGCTGCCGCTGCTGTCGTGATCGCCGTCGGCATCGAACGCGATCAGTTGGTTCGCTACTTTCACTACATCGAACCGGCGGGTCGAATCGACAATGGCTTCGACATCGACAACGACGAGCAGGGCCGACCGATCTTCCGTTGCCGCGAGCCGCGCGCGGCCTGGCCGGAGCTATGGCCGCAGCTGAAGCATCTCGGCTGACCCCGGCTCGTCGATGATCCTGAAAAACACCGAAGAAACTGAGCCGAGAATCAGTCGGCGCCGAGGCGGGCGAGCACCTCATCGTGCAGCAGACCGTTGGTGGCGATGGCGTCGCCGCCGTGCGGGCCGGGCGCGCCGTGCAGCGAGGTGAAGCGTCCGCCTGCCTCGCGCACCAGGATGTCGAGGGCGGCGAGATCCCACAGCGAGACCTCGGGCTCGGTGGCGATGTCCACCGCGCCCTCGGCCAGCAGACAGTAGGTGAGGAAGTCGCCGTAGCCGCGGACGCGCCAGACGTCGTCGGTGAGGGCCAGGAAGTGCTCGCGTAGACCGCGTTCGCGCCAACCCGACAGACTGGAGAACGCCAGGCTCGCCGAGCTCAGCTCGGCCACCGCGGACACCGAAATCGCCTTCGGCGCTTCCTGATCGAAGGTGGACCAGGCGCCGGCCCCCGCCGCTGCCCACCACCTGCGGGTCAGCGCAGGAGCGCTCACCACGCCGACAACGGGCACCCCGTCTTCGAGCAATGCGATCAGCGTCGCCCAGATCGGCACCCGGCGCACGAAATTCTTGGTGCCGTCGATGGGGTCGATCACCCACTGCCGTCCGGTGAACTCCGCGTCCCCGCCGAATTCCTCGCCGAGCACCGAATCGCCGGGCCGCTCCTGCCCGAGCACCTGCCGGATCGCCTTCTCTACCGCCAGATCGGCGTCGGAGACCGGCGTCAGATCGGGCTTCGAATCAACCTTCAGATCCAGCGCACCGAAGCGCGCCCGAGTAATCGCGTCGGCCTCATCGGCCAACCGCAGGGCAAGTTCGAGATCGGAAGAATCCACCCCCGAACCCTAGCCACCCGCCGATCGGCTCGATGAGTGGCACATGCGGCAAACGTCGAGTCGGTCCCACCGCGATGTGCCACTCGCATTCGAGGTCGGCGGTTACGCGGCGACGGCGGCGGCGCGTGCGGCGGTGAGGGCGGTCGCCCACCAGTGGAGTTGGTCGAGCATGGCCTGGGCGGCTGCCGCAGGTTCTTCGGGAGCGAGGAGGCGGCCATCGGCGTCGAAGAGGAGGTAGTAGCGAGGGAAAGAGACGTAGTTGCGGACGGTGTGGGCGTTGAGTTCGTTGAACACCTGGCGGAGGCCTTCGATGGCGAGCAGGCCGCCGCTGGCGCCGCTGTAGCCGACGAAGCCGATGGTCTTGCTGTCCCACTGGGTGAAGTGCCAGTCGATAGCGGCCTTGATCGAGGCGGGGAAGCTGCGGTTGTAGTCGGGGGTGACGATGACGAAGGCATCGGCTGCGGTCAGCCGTCGGGTGAGGTCGGTCATACCGGCCGGGCGCGGCGGGTTCGGGTCGAGCGCGGGGGAGACCGCGGGCAGCGCCAGCGGCAGTTCGAAATCCGCCAGGTCGATCACGTCGATCTCGAACCCGCCGTGCCGCACGGCATGTTCGGTGAACCAGGAGGTCACCACGGGGGCAAAGCGTCCTTCGCGCACGCTTGCGACGATTACCGCGAGCTTCAGTGTGGACATGCCGTTCTCCTTCGTAGGAACCATCGCCACGACCGGGTTCGGCCGCGTCGCATGTCCCAATCTGCTGCCCACCGCGGTTGCCAGGAAGACCGCGCGGAGAGTGGTAGTGGCAGGGTCATCCTCGCGACGGCCGCCGCTTGTACCGTTCGAAGGGTGAGCGACAACGAGTTGGGACTTTTCCTGCGAACCCGGCGCGAGGCGGTCACCCCGGCCCAGGTCGGATTACCGACCGGTGCTCGACGCCGGACCCCAGGACTGCGTCGCGCCGAGCTGGCCACCCTCGCCGGGGTGAGCGTCGAATACATCACCCGTCTCGAGCAGGGTCGCGATCGTCGTCCGTCGCCGCCAGTGCTCGGCGCGCTTGCCGACGCATTGCACCTCGCGCCGAGCGAGCGCGTTCACCTGCACCGGCTGACCAAGGCCGCCGATGCCGGATTCAGCTGTATGGGCGCCGCGCAGCCGCCGCGCGAGGTCCGCCCGACGATCCGTGCCGTCCTCGACCGCTTGGAGCCCGCGCCCGCGGTCGTGGTCAATCGACTGCGCGAACCGCTTGCCTGGACCGAAGGCTACCAACGTCTCATGGCGCCGACCGGGCTGCTCGACGACGAGGGCTGGGCGAATCTCGCGCTGTTCGTGTTCACCGATCCGCGCGCCCGCACCGTGTACCCGGATTGGGACCACATCGCCGACGAGGTGGTTGCCGCGCTCAAGCAGGGCCCGTTCCGTGCCGATCCGCACATTGCCGCACTGACCGATGAACTCACCGTCGCCGCAGGCGCGGAGTTCACCCGACGGGTGGAGTCTGTACCCGGTCTTGCCGCCGCCACGGGCATCACCCGCCTCGTGCATCCTGACGCGGGTAACCTGCGGCTGTCCTACGAGACCCTGGAACTGTCTGCCGACGACGACCAGCAATTGATCGTCTACCTGCCCGCCGACGACTCCACCGCGCACGCTCTCGATGCGCTCGCGGGCCGCCGCCCCGGCGGTCTGCGCGCGGTATCGAGCTGATCGCGCTACTCGGCGACGCTACTGGTCCCGCGCGCGCCGACCGATCTCGTGAGTACGCGGTCACCACGAACCCGGGTGTGCACAGACGGGCAGGCCCGCCGCGCCGAAGCCCTGTCGCGCTCAGTGGTGCGCTGGGTTTAGGGGCAGGCGGAGCAGCACAGTAGGCTAGGACATCGTGCATCCTGACGTCTCCGCTGATCTCGCCGAACTCGACGCCACCCTCAAGACGGTCGAGTCGGTCCTCGACATCGAGGAGCTGCGTCGCCGTATCGACGAACTGGAACATCAGGCCGCCGACCCGGACCTGTGGAACGACCAGGACCACGCGCAGCAGGTCACCAGTGAGCTGTCGCACGCGCAGAGCGAACTGCGCCGGGTCGAGGAACTGCGCCAGCGGCTGGAAGATCTGCCCGTGCTCTACGAGCTGGCCGAGGGCGAGGAAGGCGAGGCGCAGGTTTCCGCGCTGGCCGACGCCGACGCCGAACGTGCCGCGCTGCACGGTGACGTGGAGGCCATGGAGGTTCGCACGCTGCTGTCGGGCGAGTACGACAAGCGCGACGCACTGGTCAACATCCGATCGGGTGCGGGCGGCGTCGACGCCGCGGACTGGGCCGAGATGCTGATGCGCATGTACATCCGCTGGGCGGACCGGCACAAGTTCTCGGTCGAGGTGTACGACACCTCCTACGCCGAAGAAGCGGGCATCAAGAGCGCCACCTTCGCCGTGAAGTCACCGTATGCCTACGGCACCCTCTCGGTGGAGATGGGCACACACCGGCTCGTGCGCATCAGCCCGTTCGACAACCAGGGCCGGCGCCAGACCTCCTTCGCCGAGGTCGAGGTGCTGCCGGTCGTCGAAACCACCGACCACATCGAGATCCCCGACACCGAGATCAGGGTGGACGTGTACCGCTCGTCGGGTCCCGGCGGCCAGAGCGTCAACACCACCGACTCCGCGGTCCGGCTGACACACATCCCGACCGGCATCGTCGTCACCTGCCAGAACGAGAAATCCCAACTGCAGAACAAGATTTCGGCGATGCGCGTGCTACAGGCCAAGCTGCTGGAACGCAAGCGCCAGGAGGAACGCGCCCAGATGGATGCGCTGAAGACGAACGAGGGCGCGTCCTGGGGCAACCAGATGCGCTCCTACGTGCTGCACCCGTACCAGATGGTCAAGGATCTGCGGACCAACTACGAGGTCAATAATCCGTCCGCTGTGCTCGACGGTGACATCGATGGTTTCATCGAATCCGGAATCCGCTGGCGAATGCGAGAGCAGGCAAGCTAAATGAATGTCGCGGGGATCCAGGCATTCGCCTCGTCCACCGATTTCACGACCTGGCTGCGTTCCTCGGGCCTGGAGATCGTGCTATACCTCCTCGGCGCAGTCCTGTTCAGCCGGTTCGCGACCTTCATCAGAGATCGGATCACGCGCAAGATCGACGCCGGATTCCGCAGCAGCGATGCGCTGGTTCGGACCGAAGCGGCCAAACATCGGCACGCGCTGGCGCAGGTGGTCACCTGGGTCGTACTGACCATCGTGTATGTGCTGGTCGGCATCGAGGTGCTGCGGCGCATGGGGTTCGAGGTGACCGGACTCGTCGCGCCCGCCGCCGTGCTCGGTGCCGCACTCGGTTTCGGTGCGCAGCGCATCGTGCAGGACATTCTCGCCGGGTTCTTCCTGATCACCGAGCGTCAGTACGGGTTCGGTGACGTGGTTCGCATCGCGGTGACTGGATCCGCAGAGCAGGCCGAGGGTACGGTCGAGGATGTCACGCTGCGGATCACCACGCTGCGTAACGCGGACGGTGAAGTGATCACCGTGCCCAACGGCCAGATCGTGAAAGTGACAAATCTGTCGAAGGATTGGGCCCGCGCCGCGATCGACGTGCCGGTGGCCGCGAGCGTCGACATCACCAGGGTCAACGAGATCCTGCACGCGGTCGGTACACAGGCGTACGAAGATAGTCGACTGCGGCCGCTACTACTCGACGAGCCCAGCGTGATGGGTGTCGAAGACCTGACGGTCGACCAGATGAACATCCGAATGGTTGCCCGCACGTTGCCGGGTAAACAATTCGAAGTCGGTCGCGAACTGCGGGTGCGAGTAGCCGCGGCGTTGCGCCGGGAGGGAATCAGTGAGACCTCGTAGATCCACGGCGATCCTGATGGCAACCTGGGTCGTCACATTCGTGCTGTATGTGTTCGTCAAGCCGGATAATCCCATTCCAGCCGGATCTAATCCCACTCTGAACATCGTTCCGGCAGGAGTGCTTCCGGCAGTACCCACCCGATGAGGCCGGGGCGCAGGCAGCGACCGCACACCGTGGACGGTCCTCGGCCATGCAGTGGTCAGCTGGTTGCTGGTTACACTGGCTCCCCGTGATCACCATGCGGAACGTCACCAAGTCATACAAGACCTCGACGCGACCCGCGCTGGACAACATCACCGTCGATGTGGACAAGGGCGAATTCGTCTTCATCATCGGACCGTCCGGTTCCGGCAAGTCGACCTTCATGCGCCTGCTCCTCAAGGAGGAGGCGCCCACCTCCGGTGAGATACAGGTCGCCGACTTCCGGGTCGACCGGTTGCCGGGGCGGCGGGTGCCGAAGTTGCGCCAGCGCATCGGCTGCGTGTTCCAGGACTTCCGGCTGCTACAGCAGAAGACCGTCCAGCAGAATGTCGCGTTCGCGTTGGAGGTGATCGGCAAGCGCCAGCAGTTCATCGACCGGACGGTCCCCGAGGTGCTCGACATGGTCGGTCTCGGCGGTAAGGCCGATCGACTGCCCAGCGAGCTGTCCGGTGGGGAGCAGCAGCGCGTGGCGATCGCCAGGGCGTTCGTGAACCATCCGCTCGTGCTGCTCGCCGACGAGCCGACCGGCAATCTCGATCCCGACACCAGCAGCGACATCATGCTGCTGCTGGAGCGGATCAACCGCACCGGCACGACGGTGGTGATGGCCACCCACGACAACCACATCGTCGATGCGATGCGCAGGCGGGTGGTCGAGCTCGATCGCGGGCGTCTGGTGCGCGATGACGCGACCGGTGTCTACGGGGTGGGCCGGTAATGCGCTTCGGATTCCTGTTCGGCGAGGTCATCACCGGCCTGCGCCGCAATGTCACGATGACCATCGCGATGATCCTCACCACCGCGGTGTCGCTCACCATGCTGGGCGGTGGTCTGCTCGCGGTGCGGATCGCCGACAAGACCGAGAACTACTTCATGGATCGGGTCGAGATACGGCTGTATCTCACCGACGATGTCTCGGCGAGTGACCTCGAGTGCTCCCAGGCGCCCTGCCAGTCGCTGATGTCGGAACTCAAGAAGACCGGCGGCGTGGTGTCGGTCCAGTTCGTCAACAGCACGGAAGCGATGAAGGAAGCCACCGAGGTGACCTTCAAGGGCCAGCCCGAGATGATCGAGATGATCCAGGACACCCGGCTGCCCGCGTCGTTGCGGGTGAAGATGACCGATGCCGATCAGTACGAGCGGATCTTCCAGACGTACCATGCGCGGCCCGGTGTGCAGCAGGTCCTCAACGACAAGGAGATCGTCGACCGGCTGGTCAGCATCTTCGACGGGCTGCGCAACGCGGCATTCGGTTTGGCTCTTGTGATGGCGCTCGCGGCGCTGATGCTGATCGCGAATATGGTGCAGATCGCTGCGTTCACCCGCCGCGAGGAGGTGGGGATCATGCGGCTGGTCGGCGCGACCCGCTGGTACACACAGCTGCCGTTCCTGCTGGAGGCGGTCGTTGCGGCGGTCATCGGCTCGGTGCTCGCGATCCTCGGCCTGCTCATCGCGCGTCCCATGGTGGTCGATCGGGCGCTCGGGCAGCTGTTCGACAGCAATGTCTTTCCGCATGTCACCGGGGACGACATCGCGGTGGTCGCGCTGACCATCGCCCCGATCGGTGTGGTCTTCGCCGCTGTCACCGCCTACGCCACGCTGCGCTACTACGTCCGCGAATAGCGCCGTGACCTCCGTGAACGCCGGGATCCGTGGGGCGGAGTCCACCCCTTGGGTTCCGGCGTTCCGCGGTTTGGCGGGGCCGACAGCGCGGATGACGAGATTCGTTGTGCACATGTGGAGTACCGGCAGTGTCTCTCGCGTTCGGGGCCGGTGTGCGGCCTTCGCCCGCGGACGGCGCTCGTAGGATGGGCCGGGTGGAATCCCCCGATACTCTCGCGACCGGTCCTTTCGAGCGACCTGCAAGCAGTCGCCACGGCGTGCCGACCGCTGGCGATCCCGGTTCCGAATCCGGTGCGGCGCAACAGGTTCTACGTCGGGTGTTCGGTTACGACAGCTTCCGCGGTGATCAGCAGGACATCGTGGAGCATGTGGTCGGCGGTGGGGATGCGCTGGTCCTGATGCCGACCGGCGGCGGCAAGTCGCTGTGCTACCAGGTGCCTGCACTGGTGCGTCCCGGTGTCGGCGTGGTGGTGTCACCGCTGATCGCCTTGATGCAGGACCAAGTCGACGCGCTCAGTGCCCTCGGTGTGCGGGCCGGGTTCCTCAACTCCACCCAGTTCCCGGACGAGCGGCGGACGGTGGAAGCCCAATTCGTCGCGGGCGAGTTGGACATGTTGTATCTGGCGCCGGAACGCCTGCGGCTGGATTCGACCGCGAATCTGCTGGACCGAGGCAAGATAGCGCTGTTCGCCATCGACGAGGCGCACTGCGTCTCGCAGTGGGGTCACGACTTCCGACCGGATTATCTCGGCCTGTCGATGCTGCACGAACGCTGGCCGGAGGTGCCGCGCATCGCGCTGACCGCGACCGCCACCGACAAGACCCGCGACGAGATCATTCAGCGCCTCGAGCTCGGCTCCGCCAGGCGATTCGTCGCCAGCTTCGACCGGCCCAATATTCAGTACCGGATCGAGCCCAAGAACCGGCCGGAGCGCCAGCTGCTGGAGTTCATCAAGGCCGAGCACGCCGGGGATGCCGGCATCGTCTACTGCCTGTCGCGCAATTCGGTGGAGAAGACCGCGGCATTTCTCAACGAGAACGGGATCAGCGCCGTCGCCTATCACGCCGGGCTGGACGCACGCACTCGTGCGACGAACCAGTCGAGGTTCCTGCGTGAGGACGGACTCATCGTCGTCGCCACCATCGCCTTCGGCATGGGCATCGACAAGCCCGACGTGCGGTTCGTCGCGCACCTGGATCTGCCGAAATCGGTCGAGGGCTACTACCAGGAGACCGGCCGCGCGGGTCGTGACGGGCTGCCGTCGACGGCATGGATGGTGTACGGCCTCAGTGATGTTGTGCAGCAACGCAAATTGATCGACGCCTCGGAGGGCGATGCCGCCCACCGCAGGCAGCTCCAATTACATCTGGACGCGATGCTCGCACTGTGTGAAACCGTGGAATGTCGCCGTACCCAGCTGCTGGCCTACTTCGGACAACCCGGTCAGGCGTGCGGCAATTGCGATACCTGCCTGACTCCGCCGGAGTCCTGGGACGGCACGGTGGCCGCGCAGAAGGTGCTGTCCACGGTGCTGCGGTTGAAACGCGAACGCGGCCAGAGTTTCGGTGCCGGCCACATCGTCGACATCCTGATCGGCAAGAAGAATCCCAAAGTGCTGCAGCATGATCACCACGAGCTGAAGGTCTTCGGGGTCGGCACGGAACTGCGTGACGTCGAATGGCGTGGGGTGGTGCGGCAATTGCTCGCCCAAGGTTTGCTGGCTGTGCACGGAGACTACGGTGTGTTGACGCTCACCGAAGCGAGCGATGGAGTGCTGTTCGACAGCAGGCAGGTGCTGCTGCGTCGGGAGCCGGAGCGCGCCACTCCCGCCCGCGCCGCCCGGTCGGCGAAAGCGGCCAAGACCCCGCCCGCAGATCTCGCGCCGGCGGATGCCGGCATGTTCGAGAAGCTGCGTGAATGGCGTGCGGCGACCTCGAAGGAGCAGGGCGTGCCCGCCTACGTCGTCTTCCACGACGCCACGTTGCGTGAGATCGCAGGCCGGAAGCCGAAGAGCCTGACCGAGTTGGGCACGGTTGCCGGTGTCGGCGAGAACAAGCTTGCCAAGTATGGGGAACAGGTGCTGGAGGTCTTGGCGGCAGAGTGACATTCTGCACGTCATGACCGTCTACGCATGGCGCGGGTTCCGCTCCTCGGATCACCTGAAAGTGGCTGTGCTGCCGAATATTTCGGATGCCGACCGCAATCGACGCAGGTAGTCGCGGCGCTGAGTGGCCAACCGCTCGGTAACCGACTGATTGCCGATGGTGTCTCTTCGTTCCTGCGACATCACCGAGCTCGGCGCGTCCGAGCTATCTACGAACACAATGGAGTTTCGCTCATGCCCGCTGTCTGGTCGCCCTCCACACCTCGTCGGCTCCGTGCCGGTGCTGTCATCGGTGCCGCTGTCCTCGTCGGGGTGCTGGCCGCCTGCGGGTCCTCCGACTCCACGAGTCGAGGCAACGGCGAGCTCATCACCCCCGCTGCCACCGGCGACCCGAGTCAGCACGGCGGCGCCCGTCGGACCACCGGAGACCGCACCGACGCGCTGCGCGCCGCACTCAACGGCAATCAGGCCAAGAACGTCATCCTGTTGATCGGTGACGGCATGGGCGATTCGGAAATCACGGTGGCACGCAACGTAGCCGAGGGCGCGGGCGGTTACTTCAAGGGCATCGACGCGCTGCCGCTCACCGGTTCCTACACACACTATTCCCTCGACAAGGCCACTGGAAAGCCGGACTACGCCACCGATTCCGCGGCGAGCGGCAGCGCCTGGGCGACCGGGACCAAGACTTACAACGGCGCCATCGGTGTCGACCTGCACGGCGCCGCACGACCCAATCTGCTGGAGATCGCGAAGGCCAACGGCAAGGCCACCGGCAACGTGACCACCGCCGAGCTCCAGGACGCGACACCGGCCGTGCTCGGCGCGCACGTCACCGACCGCAAGTGCTACGGCCCCGAGGAAACGGCGCTGAAGTGCCCGACCAACGCACTCGAGCTGGGCGGCCTCGGCTCGATCAGCGAACAGCTGCTCAACACCCGCGCCGACATCACACTGGGCGGTGGCGCGAAGAGCTTCGAACAGAAGGCTGCTGCCGGCCAATGGCAGGGACAGACGCTGCACGATCAAGCCAAGGCGCGTGGCTACAACCTCGTCGCCGACCGCGCCGGTTTGGAGGCGGTGTCGAAGGCCGACCAGGACACACCGCTGCTCGGTCTGTTCGCTCCGGGCAATCTGCCGATCCGCTGGGACGGCGCGAAGGCCGTGCGCGACGGGCTGAACCTGCCTGCGCAGACCTGCCACCCGAATGCGAACCGGCCCGCCACTCAGCCCGATCTGGCCGGCATGACCCGCAAGGCGATCGACTTGCTGAAGGACCGCAAGGACGGCTTCTTCCTCCAAGTGGAGGGCGCCTCGATCGACAAGCAGGACCATGCCGCGAACCCGTGCGGGCAGGTCGGCGAAACCGTCGATCTGGATGAGGCGGTGCAGGCGGCTCTCGAATTCGCCGAGAACGACGGCAATACCCTGGTGATCGTCACCGCCGACCACGCGCAGGCCAGCCAAATCGTGCCGCTCGACACCAAGTCTGCCTCGCTGACCAGCAAGGTCGTGACCAAGGACGGCGCCGAGATCGGCATCTCCTATGGCAACGGTGAAGAAGGCAGTTCCCAGGAGCACACCGGCACCCAGGTGCGAGTCGCCGCCTACGGTCCGCGCGCCGCGAATGTTGTCGGGCTCACCGACCAGACCGACATGTTCTTCACCATCTCCGACGCGCTCGGTCTGGATCGGGACAAGCAGCCGGCCATCGGCAAATGACGCCTCGCGCGAGCGCGGGATCCACTACTTGAATATCGATGCGCCGACTGCTGCGGGACCGCGTGCCCATCCTCTTTCGCCATGGGTGAGGATGGGCGCCGGGACATCTGGCGTCGATCATGAGTGGAGGACAGCGCGTGACGGGTGACAGCAGGATCGGGCGACGGGGCTTTCTAGCGGGCGCGGCGACCGCTGCGGCGGGTGCGTCACTGGTGGGTCTTTCGCCCGCCGATGCCGTGCCGGTCGAGGCGGGCGTGTCCAAGTTCGCATTTCCTGCCGAGCGCACCGTGCGCGTGCTTGTCACCGGTGATGCGGGCACCGGCACCCGCAGCCAGTGGGCCGTCGCCGACGCCATGCGCGAACACCATCGCCGCCAACCGTTTTCGCTGGCGCTCGGCCTCGGCGACAACATCTACGAGAGCGGCCCCAACAGCGGTGTCGACGTCCAGTTCGTGGACAAGTTCGAGAACCCCAATGCCGGATTGGATTTCCCGTGGCTGATGGTGCTCGGCAACCACGACACCAGCTCGATCTTCGGCGGCGACGGCGGCTGGTTGCTGCGCGGCAACAACGAGGTCGAGTATCACGCGCACTCCGCACGCTGGTGGATGCCGAGCCGGTATTACTCGGTGCGGCTACCCGAAGAGAATCCGGTGGTCGAGTTCTTCGTCCTCGACATCAATCCGCTGGCCTCCTACATCCCGCCGCTGTTCGACCCGTATTGGACGGTCGACGGTCAGTTCATGAACGAGCAGCGCGCCTGGCTGGATCGCGCCATCACCGAGTCCCCTGCGAAGTGGAAGATCGCCTGCACCCACCAGCCCTACCTCAACAACGGTCCGCACGGCGACGCCGGCCGCTATGAGGGGCTTGCGATCGAGCCGCTGAACGGCATCCACGCCAAGCGGTTCTTCGAGGACCATGTCGTCGGCAAGTGCCACTTCATTCTGTCCGGACACGACCACTCGCTGCAGGTGCTCGAGCCGACCTCGGAATCGAAGGGCACCCGGCAGATCATCTCCGGCGCCGCCGCCAAAACCGTTGGCGCGGAGCCGAAGCTGACTCCAGGTGGCACCCATCCTGTGCTGTTCGAGAACTATCACCAGCTCGGCTACATGGTCATGGAACTCACCGCGAGCACGGCCGACCTGCGGATTGTCACCGTCGACCTCGCAAATGGTGGAGCCGACGAGGCATTCGCCCGCCGTCTCGCCTGAGTTCCCATCGCATTGCGCTACCCGGTAATTCCGGCGCAGCCTCGGTCCGGCGGCTACGGTGCTGCGTATGGCAACCGGTGATGGCCCAGCGGACGACGCGTCCGGCGGCTCCGTCGACTACCCTGCCCGCGATGCCGGGGATGCGTTGCCGTATCAACGCAGCACCCACGACCCCTCGGTCGAATCGGTGTGGCTGCGCCATCGTCCGCCACCGCTGCGCCGCCATCCCGCGCTGCCGCGCGCCTCGACGGTCCTGCTGGTGGCCGCCTTCGTCGCCGTGCTGCTGGTGTACCTGATGCTGCGACCGGGCGGATAGCACGCGCCGCGGTAGCCAGCGGGTCACGACCTGGGAATAATCCCGTTGCGGCGTCACTTTAAGCTTCTCGTTATGAAGGAACAAGGGCGCAAGGTCATCGCGACCAACCGCCGGGCGCGGCACAACTACACGATCCTGGAAACCTTCGAGGCCGGGATCGCGCTGGTGGGTACCGAGGTCAAGAGCCTGCGCGAGGGCAAGGCCTCGCTGGTGGATGCCTTCGCGACCGTCGACAACGGTGAGGTGTGGCTGCGCGCGCTGCACATTCCGGAGTTCAGCCACGGCACCTGGACCAATCACTCGCCGCGCCGGGTGCGCAAGCTGTTGCTGCACAAGCGCGAGATCGAGCGGCTGGTCGGCAAGTCGCGTGAGGGCAACCAGACGCTGGTGCCCTTGTCGATGTACTTCTCCGACGGCAAGGTGAAGGTCGAGCTCGCGCTGGCCAAGGGCAAACAGGACTACGACAAGCGGCAGGATCTCGCCAGGCGCACAGCGGAGCGTGAGGTCACTCGCGAGCTGGGGCGGCGGGTCAAAGGCATGCGGTGACAGCTGTCCTGCTGGCGTTGGTCGCTGCTGCCGGCTACGGAGTCAGCGACTTCTTCGGCGGAGTGGCGGCACGGCGGGTAACCGCACTGCGGATAGTCGTTGTTTCCTATCCGATTTCGGGGCTGTTGGTGCTTGCCCTCGCGCCGTTGGTCGGCGGCAACCCGGACCTCGCGTCGATGGGTTGGGGCCTGGCGGCGGGAGTGGCCAGCGGCTTGGCGGTGTGGTGGTTCTACGCGGCGTTGGCGAGCGGTCCGATGGCAGTGGTGTCACCATTGACCGCGGTACTGGTTGCGGGTATTCCGGTGCTGGCCGGTCTGGTGATCGGGGAACGTCCCGGCGCGCTCGCCTTCGGCGGCATCGCGCTCGCGTTGCTGACCGTCGTGCTGGTCAGCCGGGAAACGCCGGATGATGTCACCGAGGAGATCACCGGCGGGCGCGAGCTGCGATTCACCCGCAGCGTTGCGCTGTTGACCGTCGGATCGGGTGCGGCCTTCGGCTTCGCGTTCTTCTTTCTCCACGAAACGCACGCGAGCGCGGGGCTATGGCCACTGGTCGCGCAGCGTGTCGCGGCCACCACCGTGGTGTGGCTGACCGCGCTGGCCGCCGGGGAGTTCCAGACGTTGCGCGGCGAACCACTGCGATTGGCGGCCTACATCGGCGTCCTCGACACCATCGCCAACGCGGCGCTGCTGTATGCCTTCCATGGATCGCTGCTGTCGCTCGTCAGTGTGATCGGTTCGCTCTATCCGGCCGCGACCGTGCTGTTGGCGATGGTGTTGCTCGGCGAACGGGTGGGTCGCATGCAGCAGGTCGGCATGGTGCTCGCGCTCGTCGCGGTCGGCCTCATCGCCGTGAACTGACCGCCACCGCCCCACGCCGGATAATGGAATGAACCAGGCGGCACGGAGTGTTAACATGACTAGCCCGACGAGGTGTCGGGACGTACGGGGCTGAACGGTTTCGACTGCGTACGTAGATTTAGGGGAAGCGTGTCGGTGCAGGCAAGAGACCACCGTAAGCGTCGTTGCAACCAATTAAGCGCCGATTCCAATCAGCGCGAGTACGCCCTCGCTGCCTAAGTAGCCAGGTCGTCTCTGTCAGTCCGGGTTCGTCCCTCGACCCGGGTACTGGCATCAGCTAGAGGGAATTACCGTTCGGCTCGGTCACGGAGTCGGACGGGACATCGAACAGTGACTGGGATCGTCATCCGAGCTTGTTCGCGAGACCCGGAGATCCGAGCAGAGACCTAGCGAACTGCACACGGAGAAGCCCTGAAGACGCGGCGGAGGACCCGGGTTCGATTCCCGGCAGCTCCACTGAATGGCGAAGCCGCAGGTCATCGACCTGCGGCTTCGCTATTGTGTGGCATTGCGCGAACACACAGCGGTGATTCAGCGTCGCTTGTTCCAAGCCATCCAGGGCCTTCAAGGCTCGACACACTCCGGGCAGGCGGGGGTGGTAAACGCTCGCTCATGCCGAGTTGAGCGAGCCCGGTACCGCCTGCTAACTACTCCTCGGTGATCCAGTTGCCGTGGAATCCGATCGGCACCCGCCGGGGCAGGCGCACGGCGGCTACCGGCCTGGCTTCGACGGCGGTGGCGTCGAGAATCCGCAGCTGCGAGGGCACGTTCGTGTCGTCGTGGATGACGAGGGACATCAGCCAGCCCTCGTCCTCGCTGCGCGCGTCGGCCGTGGGGACGAACACTGCTTCGCCCGCGTTCCAGCCTGAACCGAGCTGGTGCACAGTGGATTTGCCGGTATCGACGTCATACTTGACGATGGTTTCGCGGCCGACCGCGTAGAGGTGCCGGTTCGGGCGGCCGACGTGGCGGGCATGGATGGTCGGGAACTCCACCGACCGATCGTCGAGCGGCCGTTCGGCGACCCGGCCGGTCGCGGGGGCGAGCGCCCAGCGGTAGAGCTGCTGACCGCGGCCGGTACCCGGCGAGGGGGTTTCTCCCGCCAAAGCGGGCCACGTGGAGTTCCATGCCCTCGCGTCGTATCGAATCGCATCCAGAATGACGCGGCCCGAGCCGTCTTCACAGGCGTTGCCGACGTGGAAGACATAGCAGGGTTCCACCTCGAACCAGCGCACTGGGCCGCCGTTCTTGCTCATCACACCGATGCGCGCGCCATAGTCGTCGCTCCACTGGAAAGGCAGGCCCTTTCCCGAGAACTGAAGGGTGAAAGGGAGATCCAGCCAGATTACGTGGTTCTCGGTGATCGCGAAGTCGTGCATCATGGTTGGCCCGGGCACATCGACCGGGGTACTGAACACCAATTCGCCAGCGGCGGAAAGCCGGTGGTAGGTGACGAACGGTGGCCGCATGTCGTAGCCGAAGAAGTGCAATTCCCCGGTGATCGGATCTTGCTTCGGATGCGCCGTCATGGCGGTGGTCAATCCGCCCGCGAAGTCGCACGCGCCGACGGTGTCCAGAGCTGGCGTGACTTCGATCGGAAACTGTCCTCCACCAGAGCAAACAGCCGTCCGCCGTGGCGAATGATCGACGTGTTGGCCGTGCTGTAGGCCCGATTTAGGTCGCCGTCCTCGCGCAGTGGCGAACCCCCCTCGAACTTCAGTGTGCGCACCCACCGGTTGCGGTACCACTGCGCCCGTCCATTGCGCAGGCGCACGCCGTGCAGCATGCCGTCGCCGACGAACCAGTGGAGGCTTATCTCGCCCGGCAACGGATTCGGCCCGTTGCGGAAGTACCGTCCATCCAACTCGGCGGGCAACGCACCGGCCACTTCCAATTCGATCGAATCGATCTCGTCATCAATCGGTGCGTAGGGACCAGCCATGTAGCTCGGAAGGGGCGTTTCGCTCTCGAACTCGGGTGATTGGTGTCGCGGGTCCTCGGCTTTGCCGGATTGCTCCATAACTGCTCCCGCGATGCTAACCGTTCACCAGTCGGCGAACCGCGGCAGCGACTTGCTCGGGTCGCTCGGCGGGGATGATGTGCTCGGAGACGGCATCCTCGTATAGCCCGCCGACCTGTTCGGCGTATCTGTTCTGGTATTCGCGCATGAGGTCGAGATTGCGAGCCTGGTAGCGGGCGGCATGGATCGCCGAGATGACGATGATGCCGGATTTCGGCGGTTCTGGTGGGCAGCGGCGGAATTCGTCGATCGCCCCCGAGACGGCCGCTATTTCATGCCGGGTTGTGGCGAGCCCGGCGGGGGTGAAGTCCTCGGCCAGCATGGTCGCGTAGCTGTCGGCGGGGAACTTGCCCCCATAGGAGCGGGTCAGCATCCGCATGAGCGGTGGAAAGTGGCTCAGTGCCTGTTGCACGGCGAGGATGCGGTCGGTCTTCTTGGCGGTCGGCGCCCAATTGTCGTAGTTCGGAGCGGCTTCCGGTGTCGGGTCGATGAGGACGAGCCCAGCTGGCGACAGCGTTTCGGCGGCGCGACGGACGATCAGCCCACCCATGCTGTGGCCCACCAGGATCACCCGCCCCGGCGTGAGCGCCTTGACCAACGCCACCAGGGTGGCCGCCATGTCGTCGATGGTCTGCGGTTCGGCGGCGCTGCCACTGCGGCCGCGACCGGCCCTGTCGTAGGCGACGGTATGCGCGATTTCCCCCAGTAACGGCACCACCCGATCCCAGAGCGTCCGCCCGGCGCCCCCACCGGATTCGAACACCACCCAGGTGTCCCCGGTGCCGGACTCTTCGAAGTAGATCTCGGTGCCGTTCACCATCATTCGACGCCCAGGAACATCCCGCATCGCGGTCACCCTTCCATCCAATACCAATTTTGGGAACGGTACCACATATGGGATAGTTGCGATATGGACCCGATCGAGTTGCTGCTCCACCCGGTGCGATTGCGCATCATCCATGCACTGTCGGGCGGCCGATTACGCACCGCGGGAGAGTTGTGCGACCGCATGCCCGATGTGCCCCGGACTAGCGTCTACCGGCAGCTCGGCCTGCTCACGGAGGGCGAAATGCTCGAGATCGGTGACGAGCGACGCGTGCGCGGCGCGGTGGAACGTTCCTACCGATTGCGACCCGACCGCCCGACCGTCTCCCCTGAGGCGAGCAGTGCGATGACCCCGCACGATCACCGCCAAGGGTTCGCGGCCGCCATGGCCGTCCTGATCGCCGAGTTCAACGCCTACCTCGATCAAGCCGACGCCGACCCCGGTGGCGCCGACGCGGTCGGCTACCGCCAAGCCACGCTCTGGGTCAGCCCCGAGGAGCTCGACACCATGCTCACCGGCTTCGGCGACCTCGTCGCACCCCTCGCGGCGAACCAGCCCGGGCCGGGCCGCAGACCGTACTTGATCAGCCCGATCCTTTTCCCAGGCGAGAAGCCGGCATCGCCGAGCTGACAGTGCTACCGCACGTTCGCCGCACCCGGCACGCCGACAGCTTCGGGACTACGGGCCCCAGGTATCGCCACGGATTGAAACTTCGATTGTTGCAAGCGATTCG
The DNA here is from genome assembly GCF_046764895.1 of Nocardia sp. CWNU-33. NCBI lineage: Bacteria > Bacillati > Actinomycetota > Actinomycetes > Mycobacteriales > Nocardiaceae > Nocardia > Nocardia sp. CWNU-33. The sequence goes on from NZ_JBKOQN010000020.1 coordinate 96,955, forward strand.
CTGCTGGTCACCCACGATGTTTGCAGATCCTGGGTCCCGGTCCAGCTCGCAAGCTCGCGGTGTGGGCCTGCGTCAAGGCTCGGCAACAAGATCAGCGAGCTCTCGGTGCGGGAAATCGGGCAAGGAAGGACGCCCACTGGACATCCGCTCATAGCCGCATACCGAGCGAACGACCCTAGCCGACGCTTGTGGTGCGCGGTGGTCTCCGATGCACTTGCGCAGCGCCGATCGCCGACAACTCGGTGACTTTCAGCAGTTCACGCCATGGTTTTTACCTGCCGAATGCCTACCGGCCTGATCCGAATCTCTGGTCCATCGGTCGTCAGGGTGTTTCCGACGTCAAGACATTGATGGAGCCGATCGGCAAGGTGGGTGCAATCCTGACCGGTGGTTCCAGTCTTAGCAGGAACAGCCCCAGTCTGCCTGATCTTGCTACCTTTCCAGTACTCCAGGTGCCACTTCGGGTGTAGTTGCGGTCGACGCCAGGTCTCGTCGAATGACTGTTCAGGCTGCACGACAGTGCTCGCTGTCGGCAGAGCGCTGGTTCGGGGTCCGCGCGCCTCGGCCACGGTGCGGTCAACTCTTAGCCCTTTGGCGACATCCTCTGATGTGCCATTATCCAATGGACCGTTAGGCTATTTGGATGACAAATGTCGCGTTTGAAGTCGAAGTGCGCTGGTCTAGGCCGTCGGAGCTGTTCGGGTACGGTTTCCGCAGGAAATGACCTATTGAACGTGCCGTTGGATAGCGGTACATTGGATCGCATGGGCCCGGCTCCGCTCCGCGGAGGATATCGACTTCGAGCCCGCCTAGATCGTCGATTGCTATTCGTACCGAAATGAGGAAGTTCCCATGGGTCGAGAAAACCGCACTGGGCGTGCCTGGCCAGTGGTTGCGCGCATCGCAGTGGTGTCCGCGATAGCGCTCATGCCGATTACCGCCGCAGTCGCCCCGGCTGTCGCCGATTCGGCTGTCGCTGATTCGGCTGTCGCTGATTCGGCTGTCGCTGATTCGGCCGTCGCCGGTTCGGCTGTGGCCGAGTCCGAGCATGTCGACCTGGTCCACGGCCGTTATGGTCACGGTTACTGGAACCAGCCGAGCTACCCCAGTTACCCCAGCTACCCGCTGTTCCCGAGCTACCCCAGTTACCCCAGCTACCCGAGTTATCCGGGCTACCCGAGTTGGCTCGGGTACGGCGGCTGGCGCCTGCCGGGCACCGGAAGTGGGTCCGGCAGCGGCTCGTGGTGACGACGACTCTGCTCAGTCGTCGTGGTCCGGGCGGGTGGCGGACTCGGGCCAAGTGAGGTCGTTGGTGCGGGTCCAGGCCGCGGGCAGGTCGTCGAAGGCGACCACTTCGTCGGCCTGCACCAGCAGAGAATAGATCGGCACACTGGGGAAATCCGGGTTGATCCGCAAGTGGAGAATTCGCCTCCCATATCGCCCCGGAACCAGCCGGAGTCCGACGGGTGATCCTCGCGGCGGTATCAATCCGGCGCAGCGGAGGTCGAGCCGTCCCTCCTGCGCGATCCAGGGGCTCCACGGTCAACGCGGTCCCCGGCGTGATCGCCGCCGCATCCTGCCTACTGATCTGATCGGTGCCCTGCTGCTTCGGGGACGCGAACTCCAGGCCCAGGATCCGGATCGGCTGACCGGTGCTCTCGACCAGCAGGTCATTCCGCCCGTCAACTTGCCCTCTCCAGAGCGCCCGAGACGAGCAGTTCTGCCTGGTTCGACACGTCGAACGTCTCCGTGACCAGGAACCTGTTGATTGTCATTGCAGCGAAATCCTTTCGAGCACACGATCACTCAGATCGCCGGCGAGCCAACCTTTTCCGACCCGGCTCCGAGGCGCATATGGTTTCGTAGCTGACGTCGAGCCCCGATCGTGGCTACCCTATGGAGCTTCTCGCACTATGCCCAGCGGCGAGATGAGTTGTGGGAGAAGGTTATTCTGCTGCGACATGGAGACGCGGATCTGAGTCTTTCATCAAAAATCTGGCGATCCTGCGGCGTTTGGACCAGGGCGTGGCATCAACGAGAAATTTGGATCAGGACATGGCATCAACGATGAATCAGACGGCAGCTCAGACCGTTCTCGTGACCGCGGGCACCGGCAAGGTGGGTCGCCGGGTGGCGGATCGCTTGGCGGCCAAGGGTTTCCCAGTCCGTATCGGTTCCCGTTCGGAGGAGGTCGCTTTCGAATGGGAGGACCGCAGTACCTGGGCGGCGGTGCTCGAGGATGTGGGGGCGGTGTTCCTCTTGCATGCCCCCGGACATCGGCACTCCCGCGCCGGAGACACCATTCGGGCGTTCACTGAACTGGCTGTGGCGAACGGTGTCGGTCGGTTGGTGTTGCTGTCGGCTCGCGGTGAGGATCAGGCTGCTGCTGCGGAGCAGGCGGTGCGCGACAGCGGTGCGGAATGGACTGTGCTGCAGGCGGCGTGGTTCAACCAGAATTTCGACGAGGGTGTGTTCACGGATGCGGTGTTCGCCCATGGGGTCGCGCTCCCTGCTGGTCAGGTGTGGGAGCCTTTCATTGATTCCGGTGATCTCACGGATGTCGTGGCCGCCGCGTTGACCGAGGGCGGGCACGCGGGCAGGAACTATCAATTGACCGGTCCCCGGTTGCTGACTTTCGGTGACGCAGCCGAGGCGATCGCGAAGGAGACCAACCGGGATGTCGCCTATATTCCTGTCACCGGTGAGCAGTTCGGTGCGGTGCTGACCTCGGATTTCGATATGCCGGATGAGGAGGTGGCCGTGATGATCGACATCTTCGCCACGCTTCTGGATAGTCCTAACGCGAAGGTGACCGACCCTGTCCGTCGTCTGCTGCGTCGCGACCCGGTCGACTTCGCCGATTTCGTGTGCGAGGCGGTTGCGTCGGGTGTCTGGAAACAGGACTGACCAACGGCTGCGGGTGCGTACGGTCGTGCGGGTGCCCACTGCACGAATCACGATTTCAGAGCCTTCGATAGCACCGCGCGGTTCGTAAGCTGATGCATCAGTCCCACTCGAAAGGCCCGGTCCGCCGCACGGACCGGGCCTTCGTTATTCCGCGTTGAAGATCGTCCTAACAAAGTGCTCATTTGGTGAGCACTTTGTGTTGGAGGATGGTTGTCATGAACATTTTCTTCGCGAGCACAATCGACGACTGGCGTACCTGGTTGGCCCAGAACAGCCAGTCCGAGAAGGAAATCTGGCTGGTCATCCACCACAAGGACCGCGGCGTGCCGAGCCTGCGGTACCACGAGGCGATCGAACACGCACTCTGCTATGGCTGGATCGACGGGCTGCACCGCAGACGCGACGCGAACAGCTCACAGCTGCGATTGAGCCCGCGCACCCCGCGCAGCACATGGAGCCGGGTGAACAGGGAGCGCGCGGCGAACATGATCGAGCAGGGGCTGATGACCGAGCATGGTCAAGCCTTGATCGATCTGGCCAAGGCCAAGGGAACCTGGGAAGTGGTCGCGGACGGCGAGCGCTGGGCCGTACCCGATGACCTGCGCGCGTTGCTCGACCGAAATGACGCCGCTCGGACCAACTTCGAGACCTTCCCGCCCTCCTCCAAGCGGCTGATTCTGGAATGGATAGTCACCGCCAAGCGTGCGGATACAAGGGAGCGCCGGATAAAACGAACGGTCGAACTCGCTGCGGTGAACGTTCGAGCCAATCACCCGGGTGTCCGGATGCAGGCCGCCGGCTGAGATCGCCCGGCGGTTTCCGCCGGATGGCAGTCGTGGCCCACGTCAGCATCCATATTCGCGCAGTGGTGTGGCGAACCCTTCGCCGAAGGTCTGCTGGAACCAGTTGAGGCGCAGGATCGTCCACTCTTTGCCCGAGTTGCGGACATCCGCCTCCCAGCCCGCTTCACCGGCACCACCTTTCACGTCGTGATGCAGGGCACCTGCTGGCTGCTGTCCGACGGTGCGGCAACACCGAATTCGCGTTCGCCAAAGCCTTCAAACGCGAATACGGCACTCCGCCAAGCCGATACCGGCGTCCGGTCGCGGGCGTGCAGCAGGTCTGACGCGGACGGTAGCGCCGTTTATCGATCGGCGGACATGGTGACCAGTCTGCGGGCCAGTCGGTGGGTCCGAATGTCCAACGCGCGGTCGGGCACGGCGTCGATCCTGGCGGGGCGCTCTCGGATGGGTGCTGTCCAGGGCAGTGGCGTCGTCGGCACGGTGAACGGTGTGCCGCAGGCGGAGGCGGTGGACAGGAACACCGTCATCGAGTCGGAGGTCGGCAGGCGTTCGCCCCGGCGGGCGCAGATTCCGGCCACCGCTGCCTGGGTCACTGCGACGGCGTCGACTACCCCTGGCGCGTCGACGGAGAAGGTCACGTAGGCGATGTCCTCGGCGCGGATCGGGCGTAGTCGTTCTTGGTGGGACACCTCGTCGGCCGACGACAGGGCGAGTTCGTTCTGGAAATCCTGGTCGTTCAGCATCAGCCACTGGGCCGAGCCGCGCAGGTTGCCCGCGCCTGCGGTCAGGCCGATCGCCGGTTTCCAGTCGGCCAGCAGTTGGGTGACATGTTCGGCGGCGGTGTTCGTGTCGACCACAATGAATCCCGCGCCGGTTTTCGCGACCGCCCACATGGCCGACACCGACTCGATCGATGATCCGATTGCCAGCGCGACGAGATCGCCAGGGCCGACCTTGCGTTCGATCAACAATCGCGCCAATCGGGAGGATGCGCTATCCAGCTCGCGATAGCTGAGCTCCGATCGCCGACACGACACCGCAGTACCGTCGGGAGCGGCCTCGACGGCCGCCGCCAGTAGTCGTGGCAGATTGATTACCCGTGGTCGCCGCGAGCGGACCGGTCGCGTGCGTGTCGGTTGGTTCATCGGCCGCTGCTCAACGCCACTACTGCCCATCACCATCGTCTACCCATCCACCGATACCGCGATCGGTCGTCACTGCTGCTTAGTCGAGCCGTCCTTCGGGAAGTTGCTTCTTTGTTGCCCCACTCTAGGAAGGGCGGCCCCGACTTTCGCTGTGGGGTCTACCGCGTGTTGCTTCGCACCCTCGGCAGGCCGGTCGACTCGCGTGCTCCGAGGCTTCGACCAGCGAGACCACCTGGTGGCTGGAGCCGCTGCGGATTCAGGTGCAGAACGGGCGGTATTCTGCATCCCCGGCGACCAGCAATTCCCGTTGCGTAGAGCCAGTTTGCTCAGCCGGGTGATTCAGTCCCATGCGGGTGGCCTGCAGTCCCGAGCGAGTCCCTCAGTCCCACAATCGAGCACACGGCAGTGGTGGCAGATCGTCGCGCAGCTCGTCGTCGACGGTGACCCTGAGCTCCGGAAAACCTTGGGCCAGTTCATCGGCCACGCTCTGGGCCTGTTCGGGCGATGCGCGGTAGTCCAGAGTCAGTGCGCCGGATTCGATGTGGATGTGTCGCGCCGGTGCTGTCATGTCCCGGCTCCTTCCCTGAGCGACCGGGCCGCGGGGGTGGGTCGGTCGTGAGTGTCGAGCGTGGCTCAGGAGAGGGAACAGCTATCGGCTGTCGAGTGCCGGAAGCGTATCTGTTCGGTGCACATTCGCCGACATCGCCAACCGGCCACCAGAGTTCACTTGGGCCGCAGTGATTCTCGGATCGAGCAAACGACCGGGGCGTCCTGGATGCGGATGCGGAAGTCCGGCCCGTATTCATCGCCAGTGTGCCGCGAACGCGCGGGCGGGGTTGTCGACGAAGAGGGCGGTGGCAATGTCGGGGCCCAGTTCCCTTGTGATGCGGGGACGTAGCCCACTCAGCAGGAACGGCATGCCGGGGCCATCGGCGCTGGATCTGGCTGTTGCGGTCACCGTGTCACCACCCAGCAGGATCTGGTGCGCGTAACCCGCGTCTACCAGGGCGGCAATGCTGTCGAGTAGCCGCCAGTCGGTGCTGTGGTGGGCGCGGGACGGGCCGTCGAACGACAGAAAGGCACCCGCCTCGGCGACTCGGCGATGAATTCTATTGTCGGGAAACCGATGTAGATGTCCGAGGATTACGCGGTGTGCTGGCACGGCATGGGTGCCGCACAGGAGGTTCAACATTTCCACGCCTGCGGATCCGGCTTCGAGGTGCACACCGATGGGTGCGTCGGTGTCGTGATGTGCCTCGGCCGCGGCGGTCGCGACGTACTGGGCATGGTCATCGATGCGGTGATAGGCGCCGGCGATCTTGATCATTCCGGCGCGCACGCCGGGACCGGTCAGCTCGTGAACGAACAATCCGGCCAGTCCGTCGTAGACGCGGTCCAGCTCGTCGCGGTTGTAGTGTTTGGCTTGATGCAGGCCGGTTGCAGCAATGATCTGCACGCCTGATTGCCGGGAGAGGCCACGCAGCATCTCGGTCCGCGGTCCCATGCCCCACGGCGTCCACTGCACGACCGCTCGGCCGCCGAGCGCGGCGAAGGCGTTCAGTTCGGCGAGCGCTGCCGCGCGATCGTCGAGTTCCTGGCCGGGCAGCATCGGTGAGCTGAGGAATAGGTGGTCATGGGCATCGCAGACGCCGAGGTGCTCTGGTCGGAGATCGCCGAGCACCGTCCGGATGGCCGCACTCATTGCTGCTCGGCGTCGGCGAGAGCGGTTGCCGCCACCCGCAATCCGGCCAGCGCTTTCGGCACGCCGATGTACGGCGCGAGGTGGACGAAGACCTCGATGATCTCCGTGCGGGTCATGCCGACCCGCAGTGAGCTCTTGACGTGCCCAGATAGCTGCGGGTCGACACCGCCGAGCGCGGTGAGCGCGGCCAGGTTGATCAACTGGCGGTCGCGCAGCGACAACCCCTCGCGTTGGTAGGTGCCGCCGAACAGGGCCGTTACCAGCCAGTCGGCGAAGCCGGGCGCGAGCTGTTCGAGACCGGGCAGCGCGGCCAGCTGGGTGGCCTCATCTTGGAGCGCGTCGAGCATTCGGTATCCCTCGGCGCGGTCGAACCGTGCTGGCACCAGTCGCTCGGACAGTGCTCGGTCGCTCGTCGCTTGTTCGGTCGTCATGGCACTGCCCTCGCTCCGTCGGATTTTGTAACGCTCTGATCGTTACGAGACGCTAACACATGTAACGGATAAAGCGTTACGATGCATGTCGTGACCAAAGAGGACAAGTTCGCCTTTCGCTTCGACTGTGGCGCGACCTGGTTGAACCTGCTCGCCACGAAGGGGCGTACGTTCAGTGCTGGTCCGGTCGAGCGGATCGCGACCCCGGACCGGCTTGCCGAGTGGCTGGAGTTGTGCGACCTGGCCTCGGCCCGGACTGCGGATCAGCACGATTTGGACCTGACCTGGCAGCTGCGAGAGACGCTGCGCACCTTGGCATTGGCCACCGTCGACCAGCAGCCGCCCCCTGCGTCGGCTGTCGCGGAGCTGTCAACCTTCTTGACCGAGCACGACCACCCGGTCCAGTTGATCTCGGGCCACCGGTTGCGCCGTGAGCCGCCCGCGACGGTGACCGATGCCCTTGCCCGCATCGCCCGCCAGGCCGCAGACCAGTTGACCGGTGCGGACCGGGCATTGCTGAAGAGCTGTCCGGAACACGATTGTCGCGGCGTGTTCATCGATCCGGACGGCCGGCGTCGCTGGTGTCCGTCGCCCGCGTGTGCGAGCCGTGGTCGGGTCCGCGCGCACCGCGCTCGCTGCAGCGCCGAAGAGGCGCAGTGAATCGTCCGTTCGGTAGCCGCTATTCGGCGGTGGGTTCGAGTTCCGCGCCGACTTCGGGTGGTGGGGTGGTAGCCGCATCGATCTGCTCGCCGATGTAGCGGATCGTCACGGCGACGACCGCTGCGAAGGGGACCGCGAGGAAGGCTCCGACGATGCCGTACAGCGATCCACCTGCGGTGATGGCCAACAGCACGAGGACGGCGTGCAGCTTCATGCTGCGGCTCTGGAGCACCGGCTGCAGCACATTGCCCTCGAGCTGCTGCACCGCGATGATGATGCCGAGCACGATCAGCGCCGTGGTCAAACCATTGGCTACCAGCGCAACCAGCACCGCGAGCGCACCGGCGACGAAGGCACCGACGATCGGGATGAAGCCACCGATGAACGTGATCACGGCCAGGACAAGAGCAAGCGGCACACCGAGTATCACCAACCCGGCACCGATGAATATCGCGTCGATCAAGCTGACAAGCGCTTGGGTGCGGATGAAACCGCCTAGGGTGACCCAGATTCGACTCAGCACCTCCTCGAGGTGGCGGCCGGTGCGGCTGCCGAGCGTGTTGTGTAGCCAAGGCATGAAGCGCGGCCCGTCCTTGATGAAGAAGAACGACAGCGTGAGCACCAGGACCAGCGTGACGATCGCCGACGTCGCGGCGCTCACCCCGCTGAAAACACCGGTCGCGATCCGCTCGGTGCTGGACTGCAGCCGTTGCACGATCGCGTCGACCCCGGAATCGAGTTGTTCCTGCTGGATTCTCAGCGGCGGCCCCTGCAGCCAGTTGCGCACTTTATTGACGCCTGCTGTCGACTTGTCGGCGAGCTCAGGGGCCTGATCGACGACCGAGGGCACGATCAGTGCCACAACCCCGGCGAGCAGTCCGAGGAAACCGACCAGGGTGACCGCGGCTGCCGCGGCCGGGCGCAGGCCGTGCTGCGTGAGCCACCGCGTCGGCGGCCACAACACGGTGGTGACGACGATCGCGAGCAGGACCGGCAGCACCGCCACCCACAGCTTCGCGAGGACGTAGCCGATTACCCAGGTGCCCGCCGCGATCGCGACGATGCACACCGCCCACTTGGCGAGCCACAGCACTCCGGTGCCGATGACATCGCCGCGGTCGGGCGTCGATTTGCCTTCGTTCAGCTCGCTCACGGCCCCAGTCTTGCATGCGTCCACGGGGTGAGCGGTGATTGTTCGGGCCGTCCGGTTTACGCCGTTCCCGGTTCTACGGTCGAACCGAATTCAGGAAATCCGAGACCAGCGGGCCTGCGGTGGTGCGGAACTCGTCGAAGTACGCGTGTCTGGCACCCGGGATCATCCGCAGCTGAGCTCCGGGGATGCGATCGGCGAGCAATGCTGCGTTCGCTGCCGGATTGAAACGGTCGTCGGTGCCGTGCACGACCAACGTGGGAACGCCGATGTCGGGCAGGGCATCCCACGCGTCGTGCCTGGCGCTCGCGAGGAGATGTCGTCGTCGAGCGTAGGCAGGCATGGTCGGGTCGCCCAGGGTGTTGAACGGTCCGGGTGCGGTCGCCAGATAGGTCGGGGTGTACATCAATTCCAGCAGCGCCGCTCGGGCGGCCGCCGGATCGGGATCGGCCAGCGAGCGACGGACCTCGCTGTCGCGTTCGATGGCGTGCCGTCCTCCCGGTGTGGTGCAGCCGAGTACGAGGGCGCGCACCCGATCCGGATGGCGGGCGGCCAGCCATTGCGCGACTCGGCCGCCCATGGAGGTGCCGTACACGTCGGCGCTGTCGATGCCGAGATCGTCGAGGACGGCGATGGCGTCGTCGGCGAATCCTGTTGTGCTGTATGGCATATCGGGCTTGTCGCTGTCGCCGGTGCCGCGATAGTCGAAGGTGATCGTCTGGTGGCGGGCGTGGAAGTCGTCGCGAACGCCGTCCCACCAATGATGGTTGTTCGCCTGTCCGGCAAGCAGGATCAGTGGGGCGCCGTCGCCTTGTGTTTGGTAGGCGATGCGAACGCCATCGGTGGACTTGGCGTGGGGCACAGTGGTTCCTTCCGGTGTCAGGCCGTCGGTTGCTCGTGCGGCTGTCGGAGGCCGTCGAGTACCAGATCCAGGCAGCGGCGCCAGGCCGGTGGGCCTGCAGTCTCGCCGAGTAGCGACAGCGCCCACAGCAGATTCACGACGTCTTCGTCTCGCGCGTCTGCGCGCATCGCGCCGGAGCGGCGGGCCCGGTCGAGCAGTGCCGACAGGTGTGACATTCCGCGATGGCAGGCCTGCGTGAGTTGCTCGGCGGCGGGATGGTCGCCGGTGAAGGCCTCGAGTAATCCGCGGTCGGTGGTGAGTTGGTCGAGCAGGGCCTCGGTGAATCCGGTGAACGCTGTCCACGCGTCCGGCTCGCTCGCGGCGCGGGCGGCGAATTCGTCCAACGCGGCCAGCCGCGGCGGCAGCAGCGCGTCGATGAGTGCATCGCGGTGCGGGAAATGGTTGTACAGCGTCCCGATGCTGACGCCCGCGCGCCGTGCGATTTCCTCCAATGAACCATCGAGCCCCTGCTCGGTGAACACACCGGTGGCCGCACGCAACAGCTTCTCGCGATTGCGGGCCGCGTCCCGGCGCAGGGGTCTGGTCATGCCCGCATTCTACAAAAATCGAGGGGTGCCTCGGATTCGTGCTATCTTTGCAGAAGATGAGGCCCCCCTCAATCTTGGAAGGACTCCCATGCCCACCACGCGAACAGCAGTGATCATCGGCGTCGGGCCCGGTCTCGGCATGTCCATGGCGCGGCGTTTCGGCCGCGAAGGTTTCCGCATCGCACTTGTCTCACGCAGCGATGCGCGGCACGGCACCTATCTGCGCGATCTCGCATCCCTCGGGATCGATGCCACCGCGCACACCGCCGACGTCACCGATCGCGACCGGCTGCGATCGGTACTCTCCGAGATCGGGCGGGACGGAGGCATCGCGCTGGCCTACTACGGACCCGGTCCGACCCAGCAGCCGGTGCCCATCATCGAAATAGACATGGCGACAGCGCAATCGGCGTTCGAGTGGGTGTGGCCCGCGGTCGACGTGGTGCGCGAAGTGCTGCCGGGCATGCTCGACGACGGCGACGGTGGGCTGCTCTTCGCGGGCGGTTTGTCCAGCGTGCGCCCCATGCCGATGCTCGGCCAACTCGCGCTGGCCTCGGCAGCGCTGCGGAACTATGCGCACACTCTCCATGCCGCACTGGCCGATCGGGGTGTTTATGCGGGGACGCTCACCATCGGCGGACTGGTGGAACGCGGCGACATCCACGCCATGGTGACCGCGGATCCGGAGCGATTCGGCTCCCCGGACGGCCACACCCTCGACCCCGATCGGCTCGCGGACACCGCATGGGGCATGTACCGAACGCGCGATCGCGCGGAGGAAGTCTTCGACGCGTTCGGTGGATGAAGATCGAAGTAGGTTGCTACAGGGCTGCTTCCCTGCGCGGCGCCTCGGCGGCGGTCAGGCGCCGACGACGGAATTCATGATGGTGCCCGCGCTGGTGGCCACCACGCCGCCGATCATGGCTCCTGCGATCATCTTCGGTGATTCGAGCTGGCCGCCGCTCCACTTCTCCCACGCGAACCTCCCTCCTGCGTAGGTGATGCCGGAAACACCGGACAGCAGCACGAACCAGTTCAGGTACCGGACCATCTGCAGGATCTTGTCCGAAGTAGGCGGCGCCTCGGGGGACGGGTTGCCGATCTGAGCGAGGACGGCGTCATAGGCGGCGGTCAGAATCATGGATGTGCTCGTTCCGTATCGAGGTGGGCGAGGATGGCTAGCTCGAGCGAGTTGTCCAGATGATTGCCAGATCTATACCGCACAGTATGTGGGGCAGTCGCCGTTCGCGTGGCGAGATCGCGCGACCTGTCGCGAATGTCCGATCTTGTCCAGGGGGATGAATCTGTGGGACAAGGCTATTGAGAGGCCGGGAGAATGATGTGGAAATGATTAACGGACTCGCGTGGGCGGGTAGTGCACATCGGTGAGCTTCTCGGAGGCCTCCCATAGTGCTGCTCGGCGTTCGAGGTCGTGGGAACCGTTGCTGGACTGCACCGGGGCCGGGTAACCGTGGATCTCGAAAAGACCAGAGGGTCCGTAGTATTCGCTGCCTTTTGCATGCGGGTCGGTGGCGGCACGGAGGGTGGGGCGGGCCCCCATGGCGGGGGTGCGGCCGAGGAGGCGCGCGATGGCGAGGTTGGGGAGTCGGAAAGCTGCAGGGGAGTAGCGGAATACCTCAGTGGTGGCACCGCCGGGATGGGCGGCCAGAGCGATGGCGGGAGTGTCGGCCAGCCGGCGGTCGAGTTCGTAGGTGAACAGCAGATTTGCGAGTTTCGATTTGGCGTAGGCGCTTCCGGCGGGTGCGGCGGGGTTGTCGGGGTCGATGCGGCCGAAGCGGTGGCCGATGCTGCTGACCGTGACGACGCGCGCGGCGGGCGCGGTGGTGAGACGGTCGAGCAGCAGGCCGGTCAGGGCGAAGTGGCCGAGATGGTTGATTCCGAACTGGATCTCGAAACCGTCGGCGGTGGTGCCCGAGAGTCCGGTAACGCCCGCGTTGTTGATCAATAGGTCGACGTGGTCGTAGCGACTGCGGATCGCCTCGGCGGCGGTGCTGATGGAGTCGAGGGAACTCAGATCCATTTCGGTGGTTTCGAGCGCGGCGCTCGGCGTGTTCTGGATGATGCGGTCGGCCGCGGCTTCGGCCTTTTCCCGATTCCGGCATGCAAGCACGACGGCTGCGCCGTGCTCGGCCAATGCCCTCGCCGTTTCGAAGCCGATGCCGGTATTCGCTCCGGTGACGACGGCGATGCGGCCGCCGAGGTCGGGGATGTCTAGTTCGGTCCACTTGCGCACGTGCTGCTCCTAACATGAACTACTGGTTCACGATTAAAGTGAACCAGTAGTTCATGTTCTGTGCAAGGTGGTCGAGAGGATCAGAAATGACCGGACAACCGAGACTGCGTGCGGACGCTCAGCGCAATCGCGAAGCGATCCTCGACGCGGCGCGAGAGCTCGTGGTCGGCCGCGGTCCTGCCATCGGAATGGACGAGATCGCCGCCGCGGCCGGTGTCGCGGTCGGCACGCTCTACCGGCACTTCCCGACCAAGAAGGATCTGGTCGAGGCGATCGTGGCCGAACTGGCCGCGATGGTCGGCACATCGCTCGAGGCGGCGCTGTCCAGGGTGGGAAGCGGCGCGACATCTGCCATCGATGAGATCGTCGCGTTGCTGCACAGCGTCGTGATCGAGATGCGGCAGGAACGCTTGCTGAGGTTCGCCGTGACCGGATTGGCCGAGGATTCGCTGCAGGACCTGCGGCAGCGTGGCCGCGCCGCAGTCGAGCAGTTGGTTGCGGCGGCACACCGGGACGGATCGCTCTACCCCGACGTCGCCGTCGACGATGTAATCCTGCTCCTGGCAACGTCTCCATCGGACGCTGTGCCTGCGGCCGAACAGCAGCGGTGGCTGACATTGGCGCGTCGTGCACTCTCCCCGGTTTCCGAGCTCGAAGCCGGGAACCCACGCCGACCACGCGCCTAGCGGTATGCGCGTACGTCCGTCGGTGCGGGCAGCCGTCTTCGACGATCAGCGCAGGGCGAGGGCGAGGAAGAAGTCGACGCGGTCTTCCAGGCGGGAGAGGTCTCGGCCGGTCAGTTCTTCGATGCGTTGGATGCGGTAGCGCAGGGTGTTGACGTGGACGTGGAGCAGATCGGCGGACTTGGTCCAGGAGCCGGAGGCCTGGAGGAAGGTTTCCAGGGTGTGGACCAGATCCGAGCGGTTGTCCTGGTCGTAGTTGGTGAGGGGGTCGAGCAGGCGCAGCCGGAACATCCGGCGGACCTCGTCCGGGACGCTGGCGAGCAGCAGCATGTGGGTCGCCAGCTCGTCGTGTCCGACGACGCTGGTGGGCTGGTGGCGATCGGCTGCCAGGCGGCGGGCGTAGCGAGCCTCCTCCACGGCCCCGCGCAGACCTTCGCCGTCGACCACGCCGCTGACGCCGACCGACAGTTGGCTGCCGCGCAGGCCGGGCTCCAGAGCTGCTACGGCCCGGTGGATTTCGTCGATGACCGAGCCGTCGGTGCCAGCAGGTATCAGAGCGATCGCCTCACCGTCGACGACGCCTGCGGCGGGCCTTCTGCCGTAGAGGATTTCGCGCAGGAGCACGCGTAATTCGCCGGGGCGCAAGGTATCTGCCTGCGCTGCGGCCACCACGGCGATATAGGACTCGGCGGAGCCGAGGCCGGTCAGTTCGAGGCGGGAGATGATCTCGGCGGGCTTGGCGTCGGACACGATCAGTTCGATGAGTTCCTGGGCAAGGCGGCCCTCGGCGCTCTGGCGGTCGTCCTGGCGGGCGCGTTCGAGGGACACAACGGCCGCGAGCTCGCCGGTCAAGGCACGGCGTTCCTCGGGCCAGTCGCCGCAGTCGCCCTCGAAGACCAGAAACCAGTCGGCCGCCCGTGACGTGCGGTGCTCGTCGACGGCGAACAGTGAATAGCGCGCGCTCTGGTGGGTCAGCACATGGGGCAGGCGGCGGGCGTTGAGGAAGGCCGCCGTCACCTCGGTGGGCGGCGGGGGCGGGCCCGCAACCACCCGGCCGGTCGAGGACATGACCCAGCAGCGCATGCCGAGGTCACGTTCGATGAGTTCCAGCACCGAGCCGAGGCCTGAGCCCGCGACCAGCTGGCGATGCCGATCGAGGACGGCGGTCAGATCGGCGGCGCGGCCGGTGGAGAGGTTTCTGGTGATTTGCTCGGTGACCGTCGCGAACGCAATGTTCTCCGGAACCCGGAACAGCGGGATGCCGTGTTTGCGGCACGCCTCGACGATGTCGGGCGGCGCGCCGCCGTACTTGGCATCACCGGCGGCCAGGCCTGCCACGCCTGCTCGGGCCAGTGCTTGGACGAAAATCTCGCTGTCGGCGGGCGCGGAGCGCCATTGCAGGCCGGTCAGCACCAGCTCCCCGCCGGAGAGGTAGCGGCTGGGATCGAGCATGTCCGTGGTTACCACCCAGCGAACGAAGCGGTCGAGCTGGTTCTCGCCGGTCACGAGCTCCAGCCCCAGGTCCGTCATGGTGAGTAGGGAACGTAGGCGCACGTGGTGGACGCTAACAGTCGAGGGGCTTGGACATACCTACAAAGAATCCTGTGTGAACTGGCGCACAGTTCGGATTTCTCGTTTCTAGCTGCGCTGATCCCCAGCGGGTGTACTTACCGGACACGTTGAGACCCCGATGGGAGACCGGATGTCAGGTGAGATTGGATGGCTCAACTCACTGCCTCTCGACCAGGCGGAGGCGGAGCTGCTGACCTGTTGCGCGTCACGGACATGGGCGCGAAAGGTGGTGGCGCGCAGACCATATGAGAACAGCGAAAGCTTGATAGCGGCCGCGGTGACCGGAGTGTGCGAGCTGAGTTGGCCGGATGTCGAGGAGGCGCTGTCGGCGCACCCGCGCATCGGTGAACGAGCTAAAGTGGCTGCAGCAGTGGGAGTTTCGTCCGCAAGTGCGGAAAAGGCACGGCGCGAGGCACATTGGTCACGCAGCGAGCAATCCGGGGCCGCGACCGCCGACCCCGCGGTACTGCGCGAACTCGCCGCAGGAAATTTTGCTTACGAAGAACGGTTCGGGCATGTCTTCCTGATCCGTGCGACCGGCCGCAGTGCCGAGGAAATGCTCACTGAGCTGCGTAAACGCCTGGACAACGCGGTCGAAGACGAGCGTGTGGTCATTGCGGCGGAGCTCGCCGAGATCACCAGGCTCCGGGTGCGGAAGCTGCTGGAGCAGCGATGAGCCTGTCGACCCACGTGCTCGATGCGGCCACCGGCCGCCCCGCCGCCGGACTGCTGGTCCGACTGGCGACGGTCGAGGGCACCGTGCTCGCCGAGCATCGCACCGACGCCGACGGCCGGATCAAGGACCTGCCCGCGCCCGCGGCCGGTGTGCACCGCCTGACCTTCGAGACCGGCGATATCAGCCCGTTCTATCCGTCGATCTCCATCGACTTCACCATCGCAGACCCAGCCGAGCACCACCACGTGCCGCTGCTGCTCAGCCCGTATTCCTACTCCACCTATCGAGGTAGCTGAACAATGTCGATCAAGCTAGGCCCCAATAGATACGGCAAGTCCGAGAACCGTGTCGTCAGGGTGACGAAAACCGGTGGCATCCATGAGATCCGAGATCTCAACGTCAGCGTGGCGTTGTCCGGAGACATGGACGACACTCACCTCACCGGCGGCAACGCCGCAGTGCTGCCGACCGACACCCAGAAGAACACCGTCTTCGCCTTCGCGAAGGAGCACGGTATCGCCTCGCCGGAAGAATTCGGCCTGCTGCTCGCCCGGCATTTCGTCGACTCCCAGCCGACCATCGAGCATGCCAGGGTCTCGCTGGAGGAGTACGCCTGGGAGCGCATCGTCGTCGGCCCCGGCGACCGGCAGCACTCCTTCGTCCGCTCCAACCAGGAGATCCGCACCGCCCGCGTGCACAACGACGGTGACAATGCCTGGGTGGTCACGGGATTGAAGAATCTGGTGGTCCTCAACTCCACCGGCTCGGAGTTCCACGGCTACATCAAGGACAAGTACACGACGCTGCGCGAAGCCTATGACCGCGTCCTCGCGACCGAGGTCAACGCGGAGTGGCGGCACATCGCCGTCCCCGACGACTGGGACAAGTCCTACCTGAGGGCCCGCCGCTGCCTGCTGGAGGCGTTCGCGCAGACCCACAGCCTGTCGCTGCAGCAGACCCTGTACGCCATGGGCAACCGGGTCCTCGACACCTGCCCGGAGATCGGCGAGGTCCGGCTTTCGCTGCCCAATAAGCACCATTTCGTGGTGGATCTGTCTCCGTTCGGCCTGGAGAACGACAACGAGGTGTTCTGGGCTGCCGACCGGCCCTACGGCCTCATCGAAGGTTCGGTCCTGTCCGAGGACGCCCCCGACGCAGGGCCCGCCTGGGACTGAATCGGGAGTGACAATGGATTTTCTACGACCAACCACCTGGGCACAAGCGCTCGAGCTGAAGGCCGACCGCCCGGACGCCACCCCGATCCAGGGCGGCACCGACATCATGGTCGAGCTCAACTTCGACAAGGGCCGTCCTGCCGCATTGCTCGACCTCAATCAATGCCGCGATCTGTTCGAATACGAGGAGCGCGACGGCAAGTTGCGGATCGGGTCGGGCGTTCCCTATGTGCGGATCATCAACCGGCTCGGTGACCGGCTGCCCGGCCTGGCGCAGGCATCACGCACGGTCGGTTCGCCGCAGATCCGCAACCGCGGCACGGTCGGCGGCAATCTCGGCGGCGCGTCACCGGCCGGTGACGCCCACCCCGCGCTGCTCGCAGGCGATGCGGTGGTCGAGGTGGAGTCGGCCGCGCGCGGCAGTCGCATGATCCCGATCGACGACTTCTACGTGTGGGTCAAGAAGAACGCACTCGAGCCCGACGAGCTCATCCGCGCCGTGTGGCTCGCGCCCGCGCAGGGGCCGCAGTACTTTGCCAAGGTCGGCACCAGGAACGCCATGGTGATCGCGGTGTGCTCGTTCTCCATCGCGCTCTACCCCGACACCCGCTCGGCAAGGACCGGCATCGGCTCGGCAGGTCCGACACCGCTGCGTGCGACGCCTGCCGAGGAATTCCTCGCCACCCAGCTGTCCTGGGACGACCCCGCCCCGCTCACCGAAAGGGTGCTGCGCGAGTTCGGCGCGCTCGCCGCCGCGGCCGCGAAGCCGATCGATGATGTGCGAGGCAGCGCGGACTACCGCAAGCACGCACTGTCGGTGCTGGCGCGGCGCACCTTGACCTGGGCATGGAACGACCATCTAGCAGAGAGGAGGGCGGCCTGATGCGCGTGACCTTCGATGTGAACGGCTCGACGGAAACCGTCGACGACGTCTGGGAGGGGGAGAGCCTTCTCTACATGCTCCGTGAGCGGATGGGCCTTCCCGGCTCCAAGAACGCCTGCGAGCAGGGCGAATGCGGTTCGTGCACAGTCTATTTGAACGGTACCCCGGTCTGTTCCTGTCTCGTAGCGGCAGGCCAGGCGCAGGGCTGTTCGGTGCGGACCGTCGAGGGCCTCGCCAAGGGCGACAAGCTCGATCCGATGCAGCAGGCGTTCGTCGAGGCGGGCGCGGTCCAATGTGGTTTCTGCACACCGGGTCTCATCGTCCAGGCACACGACCTGGTCGAGCGCAACCCCGACCCGTCCGATGTGGAGATCCGCGAGGCGCTGGCCGGAAACCTGTGCCGCTGCACCGGATACGAGAAGATCCTCGACGCGGTTCGGCTCGCGGCACGACGTAAGGCGGCCAAATGACCAGGGTTGTTATCGAGAACGCGTACATCGCACCGGTCGTCGGACCGGAGATCGCGTCCGGATATCTCGTCGTCGACGAGGGCAGGATCGAGTCGCTCGGTGCGGGGCCGGCGCCGCTGCTGATTGATGCCCAACGCATCGACGGCACCGGCTGCCTGGTCACCCCCGGCTTGGTCAACACCCACCATCACCTCTACCAGTGGGCGAGCCAAGGCCTGTTCCAGGACTCGACGCTCTTCGAATGGCTGACCGGGCTCTACCGCACCTGGGCCCGCATGGACGCCGAGGTGGTCTACGGGGCCGCCTCCGCAGGCCTCGGCTGGCTGGCGCTGACCGGTTGCACCACCAGCAGCGATCACCACTACATCTTCCCCAAGGGGCGCGGCGATCTGTTCGAGGCCGAGGTGCGCGCCGCACGGGAGATCGGTCTGCGTTTCCACCCGTGCCGCGGCTCGATGGACCGCGGGCAGGCCGACGGCGGCCTGCCGCCGGACGAGGTGGTCGAGGACCGCGACGAAATCCTTTCCCACACCACCGAAGTCATCGACACCTACCACGATCCGTCGTTCGATTCGATGCTGCGGGTCGCCGTCGCGCCGTGCTCGCCGTTCTCGGTCAGCGAGGGCCTGATGCTCGACGCCGCCACGCTGGCGCGGGCCAAAGGCGTTCGGCTGCATACCCATCTCGCCGAAACGCTCGACGAGCAGGAGCACTGCATCGAGCAGATGGGTTGCACCCCTGTCGAATACATGGAGAAGCTCGGTTGGCTCGGCGAGGACGTCTGGTTCGCCCACGCGGTGCACCTGCACGACGCCGATATCCGTCGGTTCGCCGAAACCGGCAGCGGCTCTGCGCATTGCCCGAGCTCCAACGCCAGGCTCGGCGCAGGTATCGCCCGCGTCACCGATCTGCTCGCGGCGGGCGCGCCTGTCGGCCTCGGCGTCGACGGCGCGGCGTCGAGCGAGCTGACCTCACTCGCCGGAGAGATGCGCCAGGCCATGCTGTTCCAGCGGGCAGTTCACGGCCCGACGGCGTTCACCGCGCGCCAGGCGCTGCAGATAGGAACCATGGGCGGCGCACGCAATCTCGGCCGCCACAACGAGATCGGCAGCCTCGAGCCGGGCAAGCTCGCCGACATCGCCATGTGGCGGGTCGACGGCTTCCGCGCCGCGGTCGAGGACCCGGTGTGCGCCCTGGTCTTCGGCCCGACCCCGCCACTGGCGCGGTTACTCGTCGGCGGCAGGACCGTGGTGGAGAACGACGAGCTGCGCACCGTCTCGCACGACGCGGTCGGCAGGGCAGGCGCAGCGGCGCGGAAACGGTTGATGGGAGAGGAGTCCCGATGAGTGCGGCACGTACCATCCGATTCCCCGGCGAGGTCGCCGCGCCGGGGAAGGGCGGCATCGGCGAGAGTCCGCTGCGTCCCGACGGCACCCTCAAGGTGAAGGGCGAATTCGCCTACTCCTCCGACCTGTGGATGGACGGCATGCTGTGGGGCGCCACCCTGCGCAGCCCACACCCGCGCGCCATTATCCGGAGCATCAATATCGCTCCTGCGCTGGCCATAACCGGTGTACACGCGGTGCTCACCGAGGAGGATGTACCCGGCCGCAAGATGTACGGCCTCGACCACACCTGGGATCAGCCGGTCCTCGCCATCGGTGAGGTGCGCCACCACGGTGAACCCATCGCTCTGGTCGCCGCCGACCATCCCGAGATCGCCCGCCGCGCCCTCACTGCAATCGAAATCGATTGGGAGGTACTGGAACCCATTACCGACCCGATGGCGGTGGTCTCGGCTCCGAAGCGTCTGAAGGTACAGGAGCGCGGCGGTATCGCCCGTCACCAGCCGGTGCGCGTCGGCGATATCACTGTGGGCCGCGCCCTGGCCACCGTGGTGGTGACCGAGGAGTTCGAGGTCGGCATTCAGGACCAGGCGTTCCTCGGTCCCGAATCCGGCATGGTCATTCCGGCCGAGGACGGTGGCCTCGACTTCTACGTCGCCACCCAGTGGCTGCACAACGATCTCTCCCAGATCGGCCCGTGCCTCGGGCTGGCCGACGACCAGATCCGCATGACCATGGCCGGTGTCGGCGGAGCCTTCGGCGGCCGCGAGGACCTGTCCATGCAGATCCACGCGGGCATGCTGGCCATGCGCACCGGCAAGCCCATCAAGATGGTGTACAACCGCGAAGAATCGTTCTTCGGGCATGTACACCGGCACCCGGCGAAGATGCTCTACGAATACGGTGCCAATGCCAGCGGAAAACTCACCTACGCAAAGGTTGTCATCGTCCTCGACGGTGGTGCGTACACCTCGGCGACACTGAATGTCACCGGTAACGCGTCCTCGCTCGCGGTAGGACCGTACGAGATTCCGCATATCGAGATCGACGCGTACGGTGTCTACACCAACAATCCGCCGTGCGGTGCTATGCGCGGATTCGGCGCTGTCCAAGCGTGTTTCGCGCACGAGTCGATGATGGACAAGCTCGCGGAGGCATTGGAACTCGACCCGGTGCATGTGCGCCAGATCAACGCCGTCTCGCAGGGCTCGAAGCTGGCGACCGGACAGGTGGTGCACGCGCCCGCACCGCTGGCGGAGATGCTCGATCAGGTGCGCGCGATCCCGCTGCCCGCGGCATTGGATGCCTCCGACATCAGGAACCTGCCAGGTGGGGCTTCACAGACCACCCATGGCGAGGGCGTGGTGCGCGGCATCGGCTACGGCGTCGGTATCAAAAATATCTGCTTCTCCGAAGGGTTCGACGACCTGTCGACGGCCCGAGTGCGACTGGAAGTTATTGCCGGAGAACCGGTTGCACTGGTACACACCGCGGCAGCCGAAGTCGGCCAGGGACTGGTCACCGTCGAGGCGCAGATCGCGTGCACCGAACTCGGGATCGAAAGGGTCACCATCCATCCCGCCGACAACCAGGTAGGTGATTCCGGGTCGTCGTCCGCTTCCCGGCAGACCTACATGACCGGCGGTGCGGTCAAGACCGCCTGTGAGGCGGTGCGGGCGCGGCTGCTCGAGCTCGCCATCGCCCAGGGTCACGGTCCCGCCGCACAGCTGATCGGCGGCAAGGTGGTTTCGGAGACGGGGGAGGTGCTCGCAGCGATCGTCGATGTCCTGAATGAGGGGGTCATCGAAGAAACCCGCGAGTACCACCACCGCCCTACCACCGGGATGGATCCGGTCACCGGCCAGGGGAGCAGTCACACCCAGCTGGCGCTGTGCGTGCACCGCGCGGTCGTCGACGTCGATACCGAACTCGGCCTCGTCAAGGTCGTCGCCCTCGACGCGGTGCAAGACGTAGGAAAGATCATGAACCGCCTGTCCCTGGAGGGCCAGATCCATGGCGGCTCCGCACAGGGCCTCGGCCTGGCAGTTATGGAGGAAATTCAGGTCAAGAACGGAAAAGTGCTCAACCCGTCCTTCACGGACTATCTGATTCCCACCATCCTCGATATGCCTCCGCAGAAGCTGGAGATCCTCGAGAACGCCGATCCGCACGCCCCGTACGGGCTGCGCGGCGCCGGAGAGCCACCCACGCTCTCTTCGACCCCTGCCATTGCCTCGGCCATTCGTGACGCGTGCCGATCGCAGGGTGGAAACGTGCACATCAATCGTGTGCCGGTGCGACCGGAAGACATCATCCGGAGCAGTTGATCAACAGGGGCAGCCTGCCTATCTAGGACAGACCCCACAACAGCAGTACCCGAACCGAGCGGTCCGCTCGAGTCCACAAGGACCGGACCGTAGGTCGGCTACGCCCCGAGGAGGGCACGCCATGACCCAAATTCAGACCAAGCCCAGCGCGCCAGAGCCGGTTGCCGGAAGGTCTGCGCTGGACCGGTTCTTCCGGCTGAGCGAACGCAAGACCACGATTTCCCGGGAAATCCGTGGCGGCATCACCACTTTCGTCGCGATGGCCTACGTCATCCTGCTGGTCCCGCTCATTCTCGGCGGTGTCGCGGATGTCAACGGTGACAAGTTGAGCATCGCTCAACTCACCACGGCCACGGCGTTTTCCGCAGGGCTGAGCACTGTACTGATGGGCCTTGTCGGCAATGTGCCGCTAGCGCTCGCCGCCGGACTCGGCGTGGTACCGGTGGTCGCCTTTCAGGCCGCGCCACACATGACCTGGCCCCAGACCATGGGCTTGGTCTTCCTGATGGGCGTGATCATCGTGGTGCTCGCCGCGACCGGCCTGCGAACGATGATCATCAATGCCATTCCGCTCAGTCTCAAGAACGCCATCGGCGTCGGGATCGGCATGTTCATCGCCATGATCGGCCTTGTCTCGGCCGGTGTCGTCGGCCACGGTTCGCAGACGGGTCCGCCGGTCACGCTCGGGGCCGGTGGTCACCTCTCGGGTTGGCCGGTGGTGATATTCGCGGTCGGACTGCTTGTGATGCTCGCGCTGTTCATCCGCAAGGTGCCCGGTGCGATTCTGATCAGCATCGTCATCGCGACGGTGCTCGCCGTCGCGGTCAATTCGCTGGCGAAGATCGACCCGGCGACGTGGGGCCCTGTCGTGCCGGAGTCGCCGAAAGGCTTCTTCTCCGCACCCGATTTCGGCCTGATGTTCGATATCGACTTCTTCGGAGGATTCGCCGAAGCGGGCGGACTCGTCGCGGGAGTCGTGCTGTTCACCCTCGTGCTGACCGGCTTCTTCGATGCTATGGGCACGGTTTTCGGGGTCTGTGACGAGGCCGGCCTGCTCGACGAGAAGGGCACCATGCCCGGTATCGGCAAGGTGCTCACCATCGATGGTGTCGCGCAGATTATCGGTGGTGCCAGCGGCGGCGCCGGAAACACGGTCTATGTCGAGTCCGCTACGGGTGTCGGTGAGGGCGCCCGTACCGGATTGACCAGTGTGGTGACCGGTGGGCTCTTCTGTCTCGCAGTCTTTTTCACCCCGCTGGCCGCGGTGGTGCCGATACAAGCTGCCGCTCCGGCATTGGTGCTCGTCGGCGCGCTGATGATGACCCAGGCCCGCAAGATCGACTGGGCCGATCTCGAGGTGGCGGTGCCCGCCTTCCTGACGATCGTGCTGATGCCGTTCACCTACTCGATCACCAACGGTGTCGGCGCGGGTCTGATCGCCTACGTGGTGATCAAGTCGGCACGCGGCAAATTCCGTGAAATCCATTGGCTGGTTTGGGTTGTCGCACTGGTCTTCGCGGGCTACTTCGGCATCTCGGCCATCGAACTCCTGCTGGGCGGATAAGCCGATGCGTGACCTCGCGACAGAACTCCTGCAATGGCACACGGCGGGCAAGTTCTACGCCGTCGCCACCGTCATCGGTGTCACCGGCAGCGCGCCGCGGCCGCCCGGCGCCGCCCTTGCCGTCGATGCCGAAGGCGCCGTCATCGGAAGCATTTCCGGTGGTTGTGTCGAAGGTGCGGTGTACGAACTCTGTCGCGAGGTGCTGCGCACCGGACAGTCGATGCGCGAAACCTTCGGATACAGCGACGAGGATGCCTTTGCCGTCGGCCTGACCTGCGGCGGTGAGCTCGAAGTGTTCATTCAGGCGATAACGCCCGACGAGCACGGGACCATTCGAGCGATCCTGCAGTCCACCGAGGCGGTCGCGCTGGTGCGGGATCTGAATACCGGGGCGGCGATGGCGCTCGGCACCTGGTGGACCCTCGGTGCGACCTTCGACGAGGAGATCGTCGCGGAGGCGCGGGCCATGCTCGACACCGGATCAACCGGCCTGCGGGTCGTCGGCTGCGGGGCCGGGGAGCGCACGATTTTTGTGGAGTCCTATGTAGCTGCGCCGCGCATGATCGTCTTCGGTGCAATAGATTTCGCCGCTGCCGTCACCCGCATCGGGCGCTTCCTCGGCTACCACGTCACGGTCTGCGATGCGCGACCGGTGTTCGCCACCCGTGCCCGATTCCCGGACGCCGACGAGATCGTCGTGGAATGGCCCGACCGCTATCTCGCACGCACCCCGGTGGATTCGCGCACCGTCCTGTGTGTGCTCACCCACGACGCCAAGTTCGACATCCCACTGCTCGAGGTGGCGCTGCGGTTGCCGGTCGCCTATGTGGGCGCGATGGGTTCCCGTCGCACCCATGCGGATCGCAATGCCAGGTTGCGTGCGGCCGGTGTATCCGAAGCCGAACTCGCCCAACTGCATTCGCCGATCGGGTTGGACCTCGGCGGGCGCACGGCCGAGGAGACCGCGGTGGCTGTCGCCGCCGAGATCGTCGCGGTCCGCCGCGGCGGTTCGACACAGCCGCTCACCACCAGTGACGGCCCGATCCACCGGGACCTGGTCCCGGCCTGGTGAGGGCTTCTTACCGCACACCCCGTGTCTCAGCCGTACACCCATCGCACGGGGTGTGCGGTATGCCCGCGGTCGGCCGATCAATGACATACATCTTTCTGGAGCATCGTACGAAATGAGCTCCGAAACAGGCGGTGAGCTCGGTGTTAATCGCTTCTATTCCAAGCGAACCGGTTGCCCACATACTTGACGAAATTTCGAACAAAGGACCCGAACAATGCCGTTGATATTTCTGAACGGTTCCGCGATGCGTGGCGGGCCGCTGAACCACCTGCTGGACGGCGCGCCCTTCGCGGGCGAGGTGAAAACCGCGCCGCGC
This sequence comes from Nocardia sp. CWNU-33, assembly GCF_046764895.1. Lineage (NCBI taxonomy): Bacteria > Bacillati > Actinomycetota > Actinomycetes > Mycobacteriales > Nocardiaceae > Nocardia > Nocardia sp. CWNU-33. The sequence continues at coordinate 121,540 of NZ_JBKOQN010000020.1, forward strand.
TACCGATTCTTCTCTGTCGGAGACCGTTTTCCCGGCCTGGAGCCGGCCGCGGACGGCGGCGACTCGATTGCGGGGGAGCTCTTCGATGTGCCGCTCGACGTGCTACGCAGCAGGTTGCTGCCCGCCGAGCCGCCCGAACTCGAGCTCGCCGCGATCGAGCTGGAGGACGGCCGTTCGGTCTTGTCCATGGTGCTGCGCAGGCCGCCGACCTCGTATCCGGAGCTGATCGACATCACCGTGATCGGCAGCTGGCAGAAATACCGCCGAAGGAGCTGAATGAATAACTACACAGGGAGTTCGAAACTCCCGAAATTCGATGTCAACTGCTCGATACTGTTCACAGATCTCCCGCTGCTGGAACGACCGGCCGCCGCGAAGCAGGCCGGATTCGATGCGGTCGAATTCTGGTGGCCGTTCGGGGAGAATCCGGCACCGGGCGATAAAGAGATCGATGAATTCATCCGCGCGATCAATGATGCCGGTGTCGAGCTGATCGGCCTGAACTTCATCGATCTGATCCCGGCGGGCCGCGGCCTGGTCTCGGTACCCAGTGCAGTCACGAAGTTCCGGGACAACATCGATGTGGCCGTCGGGATCGCCGACAGCACCGGCTGCCGCGCCCTGAATGCCCTCTACGGCAATCGGATCGCCGGCGAATCTCCGGAGAAGCAGGACGAACTCGCGTTGGAGAACCTGCGCATCGCCGCTCGGGCGGCAGCTCGCATCGGCGCCACCGTGCTGGTGGAGGCGCTCAATTCCTTCGAGTCGCCGGACTATCCGATCGTGAGCGCCGAGCACGCGATGCGAGTCATCGAGCAGACCGGCGAGCCCAATGTGCGATTCCTCTGCGACCTCTACCACCTGGCCAGGATGGACGAGAACCTCATCGAGGTGATCGAGACCCACGCGCCGCACATCGGCCATGTGCAGATCGCCGATGATCCCGGCCGCGGCCGACCAGGCACCGGCGAGCTCGACTTTCCCCGGCTCTTCGAAACCCTCGCCGCCAGTGGCTACGACGGCTGGATCGGCCTCGAATACAAGGACCCCGAGTTGGATTGGAACTGGATCAAATGAGCGAGCGCAGCGAGCGAATCGTCGACACAGCGCCCGCTGGGAATGGCGGAGTCATGAGCAAGATCGGATTTGTCGGACTCGGGATCATGGGCAGCCCGATGGCGGGCCACCTCGTCGCGGCCGGGCACGACGTCACTGGTTACGACGTCGGCCCGACCGGGCTCGACAAGCTGAAGGCGGCGGGTGGCGCGGCCGCGGCCAGCGCTGCGGAAGCGGTGCGCGACAAGGACATCGTCATCACGATGCTGCCCCAGGACGAGCACGTCGAGCAGGTCTTCGGTGATGTCCTCGAGCACGCGAGCCCCGGGACGCTGTACATCGACTTCTCTACGATCACCCCGCAGACGGCCCGGTGGACCGCGGAAGAGGGCAAGAAGAAGGGCCTGCGTGTCCTCGACGCCCCGGTGAGTGGAGGCGAGACCGGAGCGGTCAATGCCGCCCTGTCGATCATGGTCGGCGGTGCGGAGGCCGACTTCGAGGCCGCCCGGCCGATTTTCGGCGCGGTCGGCAAGACCGTCGCGTTGGTGGGCGGCAACGGTGCGGGGCAGTGCGTCAAGGCGGCCAATCAGCTGGTCGTCGGCGGTACGTATGCCCTGGTCGCCGAGGCGATCCTGCTGATGGAGAACCTGGGCGCGGACGCGGCGAAGGGCCTCGACGTGTTGGCCGGCGGCCTTGCGGGCAGCAAGATCCTCGAGCTCAAGCGCGAGTCCATGCTGGCGCGCAGTTTCGTGCCGGGATTTCGAATCGACCTGCACCACAAGGACATGGGCATCATCCTGCAGGCCGCTCGTCAGGCCGAGGTGTCGATCCCGATGGGTGCGCTGACTGCGCAGTTGATCGCCGCGGCGCGGGCCATGGGCTACGGCTCGCTGGACCATTCGGCGCTGCTGCTCGTCGCGGACGCGCTGTCCGGGCGGACCGAGACAGACGGGGCGAGCTGACCATGACACGCATGCGCACCGTCGATGCGGCTGTTCTGATTCTGGAAAAGGAGGGGGCGACACAGGCTTTCGGGCTGCCCGGCGCCGCGATCAACCCCTTCTACAGTGCGATGAAAGCGCACGGCGGGATTCGGCACGTCCTTGCCCGCCACGTGGAGGCCGCATCGCACATGGCCGAGGGTTACACCCGCGCCGTGCCGGGCAATATCGGCGTCTGCATCGGCACCTCCGGCCCGGCGGGCACGGACATGATCACCGGGTTGTATTCGGCGAGTGCGGATTCCATTCCGATCCTGTGCATCACCGGGCAGGCTCCGGTGGCCAAGCTGCACAAGGAGGACTTCCAGGCGGTCGACATCGCCTCGATCGCAGCACCGGTCAGCAAGTGGGCGGTCACCGTTCTCGAACCGGCGCAGGTGCCCGGCACGTTCCAGAAGGCATTCCATCTCATGCGCGACGGTAGGCCGGGGCCGGTCCTCATCGACCTGCCGATCGATGTGCAGCTCGCCGAAATCGAGTTCGACATCGAGATGTACACGCCGCTGGAGGTGCATCGCCCGGCCGCGACGCGGGCACAGGCCGAGAAGGCCATCCGCATGTTGAACGCGGCGCAGCGGCCGCTGATCGTCGCGGGTGGCGGCATCGTCAATGCCGACGCCGCCGAGTTGCTCGTCGAATTCGCCGAGCTGACCGGTGTTCCGGTGGTGCCGACCCTGATGGGTTGGGGCACGATCCCCGACGATCACGCCCTGCACGCGGGGATGGTCGGTCTGCAAACCTCGCATCGCTACGGCAATGCGACCTTGTTGGAATCGGACTTCGTCCTCGGCATCGGGAACCGGTGGGCCAACCGGCACACTGGTGGCGTCGAAACCTATACCCAGGGACGCACTTTCGTGCACGTCGACATCGAGCCGACCCAGATCGGGCGGGTGTTCGCGCCCGACTTCGGTATCACCTCCGACGCGGGCGCCGCGCTCGCGGTGTTCGTGGCGGTCGCCCGCGAGCTGGCGGCGGCAGGGGAACTGGCCGACCGCGGCGATTGGGCGGGCCAGGTGCGGGCACGCAAACAGTTGGGGCAGCGCAAGACGCACTTCGACAATGTCCCGATCAAACCGCAGCGGGTCTACGAGGAGATGAACCGGGCGTTCGGACCCGACATCCGCTACGTCAGCACCATCGGTCTGTCGCAGATCCAGGCGGCGCAACTGCTGCACGTGTACCGGCCGCGGCATTGGATCAATGCCGGTCAGGCCGGGCCGCTGGGCTGGACGGTGCCCGCGGCGCTCGGTGTCGCGACCGCCGACCCCGAGGCCACCGTGGTCGCGCTGTCGGGGGACTACGACTTCCAGTTCCTCATCGAGGAATTGGCCGTCGGTGCACAGTTCAACATCCCCTACATCCATGTGCTGGTGAACAACTCGTATCTGGGCCTGATCCGCCAGGCGCAGCGGAACTTCTCGATGGACTACTACGTCCAGCTCGACTTCGAGAACATCAACAGTCCGGAGCTGAACGGGTATGGCGTCGACCACGTCAAGGTGGTGGAAGGCTTGGGCTGCAAGGCGATCCGCGTCAACGACCCCGCGTGGATCGGACCCGCGCTGGAAGACGCTAAGAAGCTGATGGCCGAATTCCGGGTGCCGGTGGTCGTCGAGGTCATTCTCGAGCGTGTGACGAATGTGTCGATGGGACTGGAGATCGACAACATCAACGAGTTCGAGGAGCTGGCAAGCTCTGCCGCGGACGCGCCGACCGCGACCGCCCCGATCGAGGAACCGGAACCCGTCGGAGGCGGCAATTGAGTCGGCCGGGTGCGGCCAGGAAATTGTGGCGAGGCGGGCATTGTGTCATCGCGCCCGACAAGTTCAAAGGGTCGCTGACGGCCCCCCAGGTCGCCGCGCACCTGGCGGCGGGGCTTCGGCAGGTCCGGCCGGACATCCCGGTGCTGACCATGCCGGTGGCCGACGGTGGAGACGGCACCGTCGATGCCGTGGTGGAGTCGGGTTTCTCGCGGTTCCAGACGACCGTCACGGGGCCGCTGGGGGATCGGGTCGTCGCGTCGTTCGCGATCCGCGATCACACCGCCGTCGTCGAGCTCGCCGAGGCATCGGGGTTGCGCAGGCTGCGGGGCAGACCCGATGCCACGGTGGCACTGACCGCGAGCAGTCTGGGCACCGGTGAGCTGATCAAGGCGGCCGTCGAACGCGGTGCCGGACGGGTCGTCCTCGGCCTCGGCGGCAGTGCGTGCACGGACGGGGGCGTCGGCATGCTGACCGCGCTCGGTGTCCGCTTCCTCGACGAGCACGGACACCCGCTGGCACTGGGCGGCGGGTCGCTGCGCAGGCTGGCGCGCATCGACGCCAGCGCCATAATCAGGGTTCCGGTGACCGTCGCCTGCGACGTCGACAACCCGCTGCTCGGGGTGCGCGGCGCGGCGAACGTCTACGCGCGGCAGAAGGGCGCCGAGACCGCCGATGTCGACGAACTCGAAAGGGGCCTGGCCCATTTCGCGTCGATCGTGCGTCGCGATCTGCACGTCGACGTCGTCGACCGGCCGGGCGCGGGGGCCGCGGGCGGGGTCGGCTATGCCGCTCTCGCCTTTCTCGGTGCGCAGGTTCGGCCGGGCATCGAGCTGATCCTCGAGCAGCTCGGATTCGCCGAACAGGTCGAAGGCGCTCGGCTGGTGATCACCGGTGAGGGTTCACTGGATCGGCAGACGCTGCACGGCAAGGCGCCGGTCGGGGTGGCACGGGCAGCGGCGGCCGCCGGTGCTCCGGTCATCGCGGTCGCGGGGCAGCGGGCGCTGACCGACGAGCAGTTGCGGCGCGCCCACATCGAGCAGGCATACGCGCTGACCGACATCGAGCCGGATCCCGAGGTCTGCATGGCGAAGGCCGGACCGCTACTGGAAGCACTCGCTGGCAACATCGCCGAGAACTGGCTGGGCGACAAGGCAATCAGCAACGAGGCAGGCGCTCATGCATGATCTGGTCATCCGATCCCGGCGCGTCGCACTGCCGGACGGGATTCGGCCGGCCGCAATAGCCGTGCAGGACGGGCGAATTGCGGCGCTGAGCGACTACGACACCGTGCTGCCCGCGACCACGATCACCGATCTGGCCGACCTGGTCGTGCTGCCGGGACTTGTCGACTCGCACGTCCACGTCAACGAGCCGGGGCGCACCGAGTGGGAGGGTTTTGCCACCGCGACCAAGGCTGCGGCGGCCGGCGGGGTGACCACCATCGTCGACATGCCGCTGAATTCGCTACCGCCGACGGTCACCGTTGCCGACCTGGCCACCAAGCGGGCGGCGGCGGCCGGACAGTGCTATGTGGACGTGGCCTTCTGGGGCGGTGCGATTCCCGGCAACCTGGACTCGCTGCGACCGCTGCACGAGGCGGGCGTCGTCGGTTTCAAGTGCTTCCTGTCGCCGTCCGGGGTCGAGGAGTTCCCGCCGCTGACACTCGACGAGATCGAGAAGGTGATGCGGGAGCTGGCGTCCTTCGACGGGCTGCTCATTGTGCATGCCGAAGACCCCGTGCGGTTGGGCGAACCGGTCGACGGCTCCTACCGTGCGTTCCTGAATTCTCGACCGGGAGCGGCCGAAAGCTCTGCGGTGCAACAGATCATTGCGCTCGCGGAGGCAACAGGCACCCGGACCCACATCCTGCACGTCTCGTCGGCAGACTGCCTGGCACCGCTCGCCGCCGCACAGGCGCGCGGCGTGCGCATCAGTGCGGAGACCTGTCCGCACTATCTCACGCTGTCGGCCGCGGAGGCATACACGACGGCGTTCAAATGCTGTCCGCCCATTCGGGACGCCGCCAACCAGGACGCGTTGTGGCAGGGGCTGGCCGACGGTGTGCTGTCGTGCGTGGTCTCCGACCATTCGCCGTGCCCGCCCGCTATGAAGGAGGGCGACTTTGCCAGCGCATGGGGTGGCATCTCGTCGCTGCAGATCGGGCTGCCCGCGGTCTGGACCGCCGCGCGGGCACGGGGATTCGGGCTGACCGACGTCGTGCGCTGGATGGCGGCCGCGCCCGCAGAGCTGGCCGGGCTACGCCGCAAGGGGCGGATCGAGGTCGGCTGCGATGCCGATCTCGTCGCCTTCGATCCCGCGGCGTCGTTCACCGTGGAGCCGATCGCTCTAGCGCACAAGAACCCGATCACGCCCTACGGCGGCCGCGAGCTGTTCGGCGTTGTCCATTCCACCTGGCTCGGCGGCCGTGTCGCGTGGCACGGCCACCCGCCTGCGGGTCGCCATTTGGTTACCGACAACCGTTGAGAGAGAACACATGTCAGACTTCACCAGCCTGCCCGACCTGGCGCTGCGCAGCAATCGCGCGAGCGTGATCGCCGCGAGCGACGAATCTTTCGAAGAGCGCGAGAATCTCATCAACCCGTGGGAGCCGCGCTTCCAGGAGCACACGTTCGGTCCCAAGGGGCAGGAGTACGACGGCTGGGAAACCCGCAGGCACCGCGGCCCTGGCGACGACTGGGCCATCATCCGCCTCGGTATGTCCGGTGTGATCCGTGGCGTCGTCGTGGACACGGCCTGGTTCAAAGGCAACTACCCGCCCCATATTTCGGTCGCGGCATGCCGGGCGCCGGACTACCCCTCGGTGGCGCGGCTGAGTAGCGCGGAATGGGTGGACATCGTGCCGCGCAGCGCGATCGGCGGCGATGCGAAGCACGAGTTCCCGGTGTCGGACGAACGCATCTTCACCCACGTCCGCCTGACTATGTACCCGGACGGTGGCGTGGCCCGCCTGCGCGTGCACGGTGAGGTGATCCCGGATCCGGCCCTGCTCACCGGTCTCACCGTGGACCTCGCCGCGCTGGCCAACGGGGCACGCGCGGTGGCGTGCTCCAATATGTTCTATTCCGCCCCGGACAACATGCTCGCCCCCGGTCTGGCGCGCAACCAAGCGGAGGGGTGGGAGACCGCGCGGCGTCGGGACGGCGGAAACGACTGGGCGACAATCCGTCTCGCCGCCCAGGGCTTTCCGGAGTTGATCGAGCTGGACACCACGAACCTGCTGTTCAACGCCCCTGGCTCGGCCCGCCTGCTCGGTATCGATCACCACGGCGACGAACCGTTACCCGAGCCGGCCGACCCGGCCTGGTTCGAGCTGCTGCCCGAAACACCCCTGCAGCCCGACACCCCGCATCGATTCCGGTTGCCGCGTGCTCCGCGCAGGCCCGCCACCCATGTGCGCGTCGACATCTACCCGGACGGCGGCATCGCCCGCCTCGGCGTCCTCGGCACCCTCACCCCGGCGGCGGAGCGAAAGCTGAGCTCGCGCTGGCTTTCATCCGCCGAGTAACAACCCGCCGCGAAGCCAAGTCGCGGTGGCGCGATCGATGTCGTCGACAGGGGTGTCCTCAGGCACCGAGGGCGGCATCGATCTCCGCGAGCAGCCGGGCTTTCGAGCGCGCACCAACCAGCGTGGTGACCGGCCGACCGCCGCGGAACAGGATCAGTGTCGGCAGCGACATCACCTGGTAGTCGCGCATCACGGCCGGGTTCGCGTCGGTGTCGATGGCGCGAATCGTGAGCGATCCGGCGCGCTCGTCGGCGATCTGCGCGAGCACCGGGGCGATCATCCGGCACGGTGGGCACCATGCCGCCCAGAAGTCCACCAGAACGGGTTTGTCGTGCTCGAGGACATCGCGCACGAAGCTTTCATCGGTGACGGCGGCGATGTCGGCGGTGGTGTGGGTGGACGACATCATGCCTCCGCGATTTCGTTGGTCTCGATGGTGTCTGCTCCGCAGCACGAATGCGCAGGCCGGTCCAGTGCGCGGGTCAGCTTGTCCTGCAACCCCGCTCGCACCGCGTCGAGCCGAGCGATGCATTCCTCGACCTCGGCGAGTTTGCGCTCATAGACCTCGATCGAGTCGGCGCAGGAATCCCCGGTCTCGTGACCGGCGCGCAGGCACTCGACGAACGGCTTGGTGTCATCGAGGCTCAAGCCGACGGCCTGTAGGGTCCTGATCTCATCGACCAGACGAAAGTCCGCTTCGTCGTACTCGCGATACCCGTTGGCCGAGCGCCGCGCATCGAGCAGCCCCTGTGACTCATAGAAGCGCAGCGCCCGCGTTGTTGTTCCGGCTCGCCGGGCGAGTTCACCAATTCGCATGCGATCGACGGTAAACCTTGCCCCGAACGTCAAGGCAACATTTTTGTCGATCGGGCGATGTTCGCCACGTGAGGTTGTGCTTGACCAGGGTTTGTCGTGGAACATACCCTCTAATCATTCTAGAAGGAACGTTCTAAATAAAAGGTGGCGAGATGGCGGTACTCAATATCCACACGCGGCGACTGCCGGTGTCGGAGTCCGAGGTTGGGGCGCTGATCGACGGCATCGCGAGCGATGGCGACCGTTTGTGGCCGCGGGACAAGTGGCCCGCGGTGCGGTTCGACCGCCCGTTGGTATTCGGGGCTGTCGGCGGGCACGGCCCTGTTCACTACATTGTCGAGGCCTATGAGCCGGGTCGTTGGATTCGGTTCCGCTTCACCGCGCCTCGGGGGTTCCATGGGTTTCACGAGTATTCGGTGCGGCGCGCCGGCGACGGCGCCATCCTGCTCAGTCATGTGCTTGCCATCAAGTTACGTGGCCGCGCGCGGTTGTCGTGGCCGCTGTTCTATCGCTGGATGCACGACGCGTTGCTGGAAGACAGCCTCGACTGCGCGGAACGTGCATTGACCGGGGCGATTCGGACTCCCGCCGAGTGGAGTCGATACGTCGTGCTGCTGCGTGATGTCGGTGAGCGGGCGCGCAAGCGGAAGGCGAGTCGACAGGCGGTGGCGGCTGTGACCGGCGGTGCCTTGCGCAATGTAGAACCAGCCCGTGACCGGCTCGCGCAGTAACTCATGTCGATTCCGCCGGTCGAATGAGGGATATTGTGCGGGCGGCGCCGACCGTAGATGCCCACCGCGAGCACTCGTCTTTCGCGTTCGGCGCGCAGGCCAGGAGCTCGAAATACTCGGACCGCAGCGGTAGGGGCGATCTGGGCGGCAGACCAGGGTTGGGACCTCCCAGGTGCGGCAGCCGCCGATTCGGCGGGGCTGCCGCCTGTCGGTATAGTGGCCGCGGATGAGCAGCGTGACCACCCGTGACGAACCGAGGACACCGAACCGTCGATTCGGGCGCTTGGTGTGGCTGGTGCCGCCGCTATTGGCGGGATTCGCCGCACTGTGTCTGATGTTGCCGCTGTGGCCATTCCAGCGAATCACCGGTGGTTTCATCGATCTGCAGGTGTATCGGCTCGGGATCGAGGCGCTGCGTGACGGCGCGGATATGTACGGACAACTGCCGCAGACCACCATCGGTATCGGCCTGCCGTTCATCTATCCGCCGTTCGCCGCGGTGGTGTTGAGCCCGTTCGCACTGCTCCCATGGGATGCCGCGGCCTTCACCTTTTTCCTCACCTCCACCGTCGCGCTGGCGGTCACGTTGTATCTGGTCGCACGGCGGCGCTGGCCGGAGGAGTCCGGGCGCAGGCAGGCACTGCTGGCCGCCTCCTGCGCGGCGCCACTGGCCATGCTGCTGGAGCCGATTCGCTCGACGCTGGACTTCGGTCAGGTCAACCTGCTGCTGATGGTCCTCGTCGCCGCCGACTGCCTGACGGAGAAGCCGAAGTGGCGTCGCGGCATGCTGATCGGCATCGCCGCGGCGGTCAAGCTGACTCCCGCGGCGTTCGTGCTGTACTTCCTGGTTCGCCGTGACTATCGCGCAGCGGCGACCGCCGCGATCACCGGCGCCGCCGCGACCGCGCTCAGCTTCGCGGTGCTGCCACACGAATCCGTCCAGTACTGGTTCGGCGGGCTCGGCAACGTTTCCGGGCTCAGTGGCTCGTCGTTTCACACCAACCAGTCGATCCAGGCCGTGCTCGCCAGGTTCGGCGTAGAGAAGCCGCTGTTCACCCTGCTGTGGCTGTTGCTGAGCGCCGCTTTGCTAGCGCTGGTCGTCGTCGCTATGCGGCGCGCGGCCGCGGCGCCCGCGCTGGCGTTGGCGATCAACGCGGTCTTCACGTTGCTGGTGTCGCCGATCTCGTGGTCGCATCACTGGGTGTGGGTGGCACCGGCGCTCCTCGCGATGGTCGGGTACGCGACCCGGTTGCCGGTGCGGCAGGCGATCGGCTGGTATGTCGCGATCACCGTCACCGCAGCGGTGTTCGTCTACGGGCCACAGAACTGGATGCCCGGCGACAAACAACGCGAATTGTCGTGGACACCGTGGCAGCACCTGGTCGGGAACACTTATGTCTGGCTCAGCGTCTTGCTCGTCGTGGTGTTCGTCGTCACGAGCAAGCGGTCGCCCGCCATCTCGCCGGTGCGTCCGGCTGCCGACGATGCTGCACCGGCGCCCGCGGCTCTCACCGGCTCGCAACCGACGGCCTGAGGCGAGCAGGCAGTCTCGGAAGACACGATTCATCGTTGCGGGTGTGCGGTCGGTTCCCCGCCACCATCTGGAACCTGGTGCACGGCCCGTCGTCGAACTGCTCGTTGGCATCGACGCGGCGGCCGGGTAGCGACTCTTCGACACGTGTCGGTGTGGGTTGGCATGGTGGGGGCCTGGGCAATTGGCGATGAAAACGGAGGGATGGCACGTGGTGGCGATCGATCTCGAACGGAGTCCGAAATCGGCGTGGCCGCTGCCTGCCGTGCGGGCGATGGCGCAACGTGGGCTCGGGGGCGTCCCGCCGACCGCCCTCGTGCTTGCCGGGATCGTCAGCGTGCAGATCGGCGCGGCGCTGGCCAAGCAGCTGTTCACCGCAACCGGTGCTGCGGGCGCGGTCAGCCTGCGGCTGTTCTTCGCCGGGATCGTGCTGCTGATCTTCTGGCGGTCGGCACTGCGCATCGATCGGCGCGCGCTGCCCGTCGTGCTCGGCTACGGCGCCGTGCTCGCATTGATGAATCTGTCCTTCTACGAGTCGATCGACCGCATTCCGCTCGGCATGGCGGTGACGATCGAATTCCTCGGGCCGCTCGCGGTCGCGCTCGCGGGCTCGCGCCGCTGGATCGACCCACTGTGGGCCTTGTTGGCCGGGGCGGGAGTTGTGCTGTTGACCCGGGCCGCAGGGCCGGTGATGTGGTCGGGAGTGCTGTTCGCATTGGCCGCGGCGGTGTGCTGGGCGGGCTACATTCTGCTCGGCGCCGCGCTCGGAGAACAGACCAGCGGTGGCGGCGGCCTTGCATTGGCGATGGCGTTCGGCGGTTTGTTGATGGCGCCTGTCGGCATCGCGGATGCCGGTGCCGCGCTGCTCGAACCTTCCGTGCTCGCAGCGGGATTCGGGGTGGCGATGCTGTCGTCGGTCTTGCCCTACTCGGCGGAACTCGAAGCGCTGCGGCGTATTCCGGCTCGGGTGTTCGGCGTGCTGATGAGTCTGGAACCCGCCGCGGCCGCCTTGGCCGGTCTCGTCGTCCTCGGCCAGATCATGAATCTTGCGCAGTGGGCGGGTGTTACATGTGTGGTCGCCGCCTCGATCGGGGCCACCCGAATGTCGAAGAGGGGCTAGCGGTTCGGCGGCAGGATTCTGAGGGTCAACACCAGTCCCGCCGCGATGCAGACGGTGGAAACTGCTGCGGTAGTGAAGGATCGGGTGATCGCGGCGATGCCGGCGGTGAACGTGAAGCAGGTTGCCAGAGCCAGCAGTGCGGTTCCCCACTCCACACCGGCAATCCGGTGAGTTCGGTTTCTCGTCACTGTCATGCTGTTGTGATACCCACTCGTCGGGGTTACCAAACCGTTATCGTCGCGGGGCGTCGTAGATAACTCCGCCGTCCGAATGCGCCGGCGAGCCTTCCGTCCCTGGTCACGCCTCGGTGGCGCATTACAGATACGCCACAGCGGCAGCCCGGAATGGCATGGTCGAGTTGTCCGGTAACAAGCACGCCATCTGCAGCGTGCCGATTCCGGTCTACGGTGACCGGTCGGCCATGTTGTTTACCCGTAGCCGCCCGGGTACTCGGTGCGCAGGAGGTGTGACATGCCGAAGGAATGGAGCACGAAGGACGAGCGGCAGTACCAGCACATCAGGGACTCCGTGAAGGACCAGGGCGCGAGCACGGATCGGGCCGAAGAGATCGCGGCCCGCACCGTCAACAAGAACCGCGCCCAATCCGGCAGGACCAAGACGGCGAGTCGGTCCTCGACAAACGATATGTCGCCGCAGCGCCGTGGTGGCCTGCGATCCGGGACCACGGGACCGAAGGGGCCCACCCGCGATCAGCTCTACAACGAGGCCAGGCAGCGCAATATCGAGGGTCGCTCGAAGATGACGAAGAGTCAGCTGGCCCGCGCGCTGGACAAGTGACTCTCCCCGGCTGACCCAGCAGCCTCGGCACTGCCGATAGCTGTTCTTCGTTGCTCGAGTGCGTGCAGCACGGTGGCCCCGATGACCGCGAAGGCGGTGCCGAGGAGGGCTCCGGCGATGACGTCGGTGAGCCAGTGCACGCCGAGGTAGAGCCTGCTCGCCGCCACCAGGGTGATGAGCAGGGCCGCGACCGCGCTGAGTAGCGCTACGAACTGTCGGCCGCGCCCGATCGTCAGGATGGCAATGGTGATGCCGACCAGCGCCGAGGTACTGGTGGCGTGTCCCGACGGGAACGAGTAGTCCGTGGTGATGACCTGCTGCGTCTCGATCGGCGGGCGCCCCCGTCCCACCACCAGCTTCAGTGTGGTGCTTGTTGCCGATGCGGCGGCTCCCGTTGCGACAATCACGATGATCGGCAGTGCGGATCGTGTGCGCCACGACAGCCAAGCCCCGATGAGCGCGGTGAGCGTTATGACTGCGCCCGGACTGCCGAGTGTGGTGATCACGAGTGCCGCGGTATCCATCCATGGTGTGCGATGGGCGATGAACCAGCTGCGGGTCGGCGCGTCGCCGCCGGTCAGCCAGCCATTGTCGGATACCTGGATCGCGAATATCGCGAACGCGATGAGCAACCCACCGACGCACAACGCCGCTGAGACGTATCGGCGACCGGTCTGGACTATCCCCGTGGTGACCAGAACTCCCGCCACGGCCAGCTCGGCGAGCGCGACATCCTCCGCCGCGGGTTCGGTGACAGCGTCGACGATGGCGCTGTGCAAGAGTCCGAGGGGATGCATTGTTCGAGTATCGCGAGGGTGTGCTGTGAAGAAGCTGAGAGGTGTGCCTACGACCGATCGGGACGGGGTCGCCGCGCGAGCGATGAATTCGCGAGGTGTGCTTCGTCTGAACTCCTGACGAAGCAACCACCACCAGGAGACGTCCCATGAGGAAGATCACCGCAGGTCTGTTCATCTCGCTCGACGGCGTGATCGAAGACCCGCAGGACTGGCATTTCCCGTACTTCAGCGACGAGATGGGCGCGGTGGTCGATGCGCAGCTCGGGTCCGCCGACACACTGCTGCTCGGGCGTAAGACCTATGACAGCTTTGCGGGGGCGTGGCCGGATCGAGAGCTGGCGGGTGAGCAGGACGCTGCGATGGGCAAGGCGCTCGGCGATGCCCGCAAGATCGTCGTGTCGAACCAGGATCTGCAGTTCATTTGGCGCAATTCCGAACTGTTGAAGGGCGAGCTCATCGAGGCCGTCACGGCGCTGAAGAACGAGCCGGGCGCGACCGACATTGCCATCAGTGGGTCGGTGTCGGTTGTCCGGCAATTGCTCGAGGCCGGACTGCTCGACGAACTGCACTTGCTCGTCCATCCGATCGCCGTCCGCAAGGGCGCACGGTTGTTCGAGGAGGCCGACACTCCGCTTCCGCTGCGCCTGATCTCCTCGACCACCTTCGAATCGGGGGTCGTGCACCAGGTCTACACACTCGCGGATACGGCGCCCACCGGTACCTACGAGGACGCGAAAGTGCACCTGCCTCAGGGTGATCAGTAATCGAAGGTACGAAATCAGCGGCCCGCGCTGCCCGGTGCGAAGATCGGGATCTCGCACCACCCCGGCAGGGCGGGCGGCGGAGTTGCCGGGCCGCCTGCCACGATCCATTCGCCTCGGCCGCTGACCTCGCGCCCGGCCAGCGGCCGGTCGGCGGGCCCGACGGCGACGATTGACGTGCTCGATGCTCATGACGACCTAGGCGTTCTCGGCCCCGCTGTGACAGGTGGTACGAGCTAGCCGCCACCACGATTCGAGTTCGCAATCGGCGGTATGGCATGAATCTCGGCATAGGGTGGTTGTTCACGAGCAACCAGGAGAGAGGCAGACGAGATGCGGGCGATCGCGTTCGACGAGTTCGGTGGGCCTGAGGTGCTGAAGATCGTGGATATCGCGGTACCCGAGCCCGGCGCAGGCGAGGTACGTGTCGCGGTTCGAGCGGCGGGGGTCAATCCGGCGGACTGGAAGGTTCGCTCGGGCGCTTTGACCTTCGGTGAACCGGTGTTTCCGCAGTATCCCGGTGCCGAGATCGCGGGCGTTGTCGACGCGGTCGGTCCGTCGGTCACCGGAGTGGCCATCGGTGACGAGGTGTTCGGGTGGGCGCGCCGCGGTGGCTACGCCGAGTACGCGCTGAGCGCCGCCGTCGTCCGCAAGCCGGCCGGGCTCGGCTGGGCGGACGCCGTGGCGCTTCCCATCGCCGTATCTACCGCGGACCATGTGCTGAAGCTGTTGCAGCTGCAGCCCGGCGAGACGCTGCTGATCAACGGCGCGGCGGGGGCCGTCGGTTCGATGGCGGTGCAGCTGGCGGTGGCAGGCGGCGTCAGCGTCATCGGCACTGCCTCGCAGGCTAATCAAGACGTCGTGCGTGCCCTCGGCGCCACCCCGACCACCTACGGCGCCGGTCTCGCCGAACGCGTGCGCGCACTGACCCCCAAGGGTGTCGATGCCGTATTCGACGCCGCGGGCCATGGTGGGCTGCCCGATGCCATTGATCTGCGCGGTGGCACCGACCGGATCGTGACCATTGCCGATCCCGCCGCTGCCGAGCTCGGTGTGACCTTCACCAGCACGGGTGACTCTCCGCGTCCGACCGAACTCGCCGAGCAGGTCGCCGAACGGCTCGCCGCGGGCGAATACCGGCTCCCCGGCCCTGCTCGAACTTTCTCCCTCGACCAGGCCCCCGCCGCTCAACAGGAAAGCGAAACCGGGCGTGGCCCAGGAAAAGTCGTGCTGCTGGTGAGCTGAACCCGTGGTGGTGCACTCGAATCGACCACTGCGGACGGCTCCAGTCACGCACGGACACAGTCGAATTGGGTCTGCGTTGCGCGATGTGCGCGGCGATTAGCCGAATATCGCGGGATCGGGGTGGTCCGGGCGTATTCTTTGGGGGGCCGCGGGGCCGCTGGGGAGCGCGCCCGAGCCTGCGGTGCGCTGAGCGAGGAGGGCTGGCGCGGTGGTGGCAGAAGCGCAGACCGAGACTGCGGGACGTGGCGTGCTCGAAGCCGGGTTCCAAGTGCTGCAGGCGATTTCGGTCGTCCCGGAAGGGTGCGGTCTTTCTCAGCTCGCGCGTGCCACCGGGCTGGCAAAGGCCACGGCGTACCGGCTCGCCGAGCAGTTGGTTGCCCTCGGTGCGGTGCAGCGGGTGGAGCAGCGGTATTTCGTCGGTGCTCGAATGGCGGAGCTGGGAAGGCAGTGGCAGGCCGCGCCGT
Organism: Nocardia sp. CWNU-33; assembly: GCF_046764895.1. Classification (NCBI taxonomy): domain Bacteria; kingdom Bacillati; phylum Actinomycetota; class Actinomycetes; order Mycobacteriales; family Nocardiaceae; genus Nocardia; species Nocardia sp. CWNU-33. The sequence goes on from NZ_JBKOQN010000020.1 coordinate 137,152, forward strand.
TGCTGCGCCAGGCCGCGCAACGACCGGGGCGGACGTTGGCCGCCATGACCAAAGCGACTGTCGCAGTGTGTGTTCTCGACGGTGACGAGGTACATCTGATCGCCAGCTTCAAGGGTGCGGAAATATTTGTCACGGCCGAGGCGGAAGCCGACCTCACCTTCCGGACCGCGATGGTGCAGGTGCTGCACGCCGCGCGGGCCGAGAATGCGCCACCGCCGCCGACCTATTCGGCGGGAGAATGGCGGCGCATCGAAACCGCCATCGCCGACGACGGCATGATCGCCGTCGACCGCTACGACCTGGTGTCCGGAGTCTGTTGTGCGGCAGCGGCAATCAAATCGAACGGGTGCGGTGGTCCCGCTGCGATCGCCTGCATGTCCCTCGCGCCGCGCTTTCCGCCGAATCTCCCGAGCCTGGTTGCACATGCGGCCCGCGAGATCGGGAAGAATCTTCGCTGATCGGTTCGCTCAGTGGACCGACCCGTTCCGGGTTCGCCCGGCACGCCCCACGATAGTTGGTTATTCAACTATTGCGAGTGAGGGCTGATCTGCTGATGATCGACTCCAATCTTTGGGGCCACCGCTACGTTTCGTTGTCCGTCACCGAGGACGGACGCCGCCGCTATCTCGTCCGCGGCACCAGGATCACGCTGTGGTTCGTGGCCGAGACCCGCAGGCTCTCGGCCCACGCAGGGTGCAACACGGTCATGTTCGACGCGGACATCGACGACGGAATCGTCAAGGCGCGGTCACCGTTTTCCACCGTGCTCACCTGCTCGGCAGAGTTGATGCAGCAGGACCGCTGGCTGAGCGAATTCCTGCTGCTCACCCCGGCCTGGACGGTCGTCGATGACGCTCTGGTGCTGACCGGCGACCGCACCGAAATTGTGCTGCACCGAACGCCTGCCAATCACGATTGAGCCGACGGCGCCACCAGGAAACCCTCGACGACGCGGCGCACCTTGTGCACCACGTCGGTATCGCCGAGACGCAGTGCGCTATTCGCGGCGCCGAGCACGGCGTCGATTTGGAATGCGGCGAGATCGGTGTCCAGGTCAGCGATTTCGCCCGCGGTGACGGCGTGCCGCAGCTCGGCGGCGATGGCGCCGATCCAGTCCTTCTGATCGCGGACGAGGGCGTCGCGGACCGGGCCGGGGTGGCTGTCGAAATCCGCGATGTTCGCCATCCGCAGGCAGCCGCCCGCAAACAGCGGCGTCGCGGCGTAGACAATCCAATGCTCGATCAGCGCGCGCAGGCGTGCCGCCCCGTGAGGTTGTGTGCCGGCCGGGCGGATCACCGCGTCGATGAACATCTCGCGGGCGTGGTCGACGGCAGCTACTTGCAGAATCTCCTTTGTTTTGAAGAGGGTCTGCACGCCCGCCTTACTGAGTCCCGTGTCGGTGGCCAGTTTGCCGAAGCTCAGCCCCTCCAGCCCATCGAGCGATGCGGTGTCGACGGCCTGCCGCAGCACGATCTGGCGGGACCGGGCCCCGCGCAACAGGCGCTTATCGGAGATCATGCCGATACCCGCTTTCCGAGCTGATGGGCAAGGCGTTTGACGACCTCGGCGGCCAGTACGGCCTGGCCCGACGCGGAGAAGTGAATACCATCCGCGCTCAACAGGTTCGCGCGGTGGTTGATCGGATGATCCCACATGTCGACGACGTGCGCGCGGTGTTCGGCAGCCAGCCTGCGGGTGATGTCGTTGACTGTGCGCACCCGCTGGTCCCAGTCGGGAAAGACCGGCACGACGTACGCCTTGCCGAGGGTGAAGGTGATCAGCTGCGCCCCGGTGCTACTCGCGAGGCAGTACATCTCGCGCAGGGTTTCCTCGATGTCGTCGAAATCGGGGGTGCGCCTGACGATGTCGTTGGCGCCCGAGGGCACATGGAGCAGGTCGGGGGCGAACGCGCGGATTTGTTCGGACTGGTGTTGCAGCGCTTGGTCTGTCGTCGCGCCGGGCTGCGCGGTGTTGAGATACGCCAGATCTGGATGGACCCGGCGCAGGGTGTCCGCTACTCGGTCGGCCCAGCCCAAGGTCGCATAACCCGGGCTCGGGTCGCCCATGCCTGCCGAGAGGCTGTCGCCGAGCACTGCGAATCGCCGCCATGGTGCGTCGAAGAGCAGTGCTGCCGCATCGAGGGGGTGCAGGCAGTACGGATCGGTTTCTTCGGCCGAGGGGAGGGTCGTGGTGGTCATCAACAAAGAATACGTCCGATCGTATGGTTAAACAAGAATGTATGGGCGACAGGCCGTGTGTGCGCGTCCCGCCCGGCGCGTCTTCGGGGGATGGTGCGAATCAGGTTGCTGCGCAATCTTTCTCAGAATGAACGGCTATCATCTGGCTAGGCGTTCGACGGCGTCACCAGCATTCGAAGAGGGGTACGACTGTGAGCATGATTCTCGCTGCGGCACATGACATGTACGGGACAGTCCTCGCCCAGATCGGGAACCCGACCCCGCAGGCGCCGCCGATCTCGGACAAGATTTTGCAGATGGTTCGCTACCTGACCTGGTTCGTGCTGCTGTCGGGTGTCGGCGCCATCACCTACGCGGGCGGCCGCTTCGCGTGGGAGAAATGGTCCGGCGGCGGTCTGCAGTCGCCGAAGATGGTGGCGGGAGCCATGATCGGCGGTGTCGTCGCGACAAGCGCGGGCACCATCATGAATGCCGTGATCGGCACCTAGCAAGCCGCGACTAGCCCAGATCCGAGGGATCGGTGTTGGCGCCGCACAATACGACACAGACCTGCTCGTCCGGATCCGGCAGGTACGCCCGGCCGGGACGCTGATCGTCGCTGGTCAGGACGGCGAGCGCAGTTGCAGCCGCGTGCTCGACGGCAAGGCGGCGATCGTGCCACAGCGCGCGTCGGGTGGCGACGATCTCGTTGTCGGAGACCAGCATCGATGCGACGTCGTAGTGCTGAGCCGCGTGCAGTGCCAGCTCTGTGACGCGCCTGGCGCCGAGGGAATCGGCGGCGACGGAATCGACGGGGCCGTCGACGACGTGCCCGGCTTCGATCGCGGCACGGAGCGCGCGGCAATTCTCCGGCTCCACCGCAACGGTTCGGATGCCGTAATGATCTGCGGCTGTGGCTATCCCGGCCAAGAGGCCGCCGCCGCCGACCGCGACGACGATGGTGTCGAGCCGGGGGAGTTGCCGGTGGATCTCCTCCATCAGGGTTCCCGCGCCCGCGGCGATGAGCGGATTGTCGTAGGCGTGCGACAGCAGTGCGCCGGTGGTGTCGGCGTGCTCCAGGCACGCGGCGAGCGCGTGCGCGTATTCGTCGCCGACCATCCGCACCTGCGCGCCGTAGCCGCGTAGCTTGTCGACCTTCACCGTGGGTGCTGTCGTCGGCAGGAACACCGTCGCGGTCACGCCCTGCTGCTGCGCCGCCCATGCGCACGCGAGGCCCGCGTTGCCACCGGAGGCAATGGTCACCCCGGCCGCGGGTAATGTGCCCTCGTCCCGATGCGCCTGGATGAAGTTCTGTGCGCCCCTCGCCTTGAATGTGCCGGTGTGCTGCATGAATTCGAGTGCGAACCACAGCTCACCCGAGACGGATCCGGCTCGACGGTCCCCGGGCGCGAGGGCGACCGGCCGCACCCGACCCGCGACGCGGTCGGTGGCTGCCTTGATGTCGCGGTAGGTCAATTCCATTGCGCTCCTCGTGTCGTTCCGGTCGATCAATGAGTCTTCCGCGGGGAGGTGGCCCGCCTGCCGCCGATCTATACGTTGCCATCCGCGAATGCGCGATCCAGCAACGCCAGCAGGGCGTGTAGGTGGCGTTCGTAGGCTGCCTCGCTGAACGCTGGAGTGTCACGCATGGTGAAGCCGTGCTGCGCATCCCGATACACCGCCGAGGTGAATCGAACTCCCGCGGCGTCGAGCGCCGAGTCGAGCAGGGTGATCTGGTCGGCGGGCATGGAGACGTCCCGATCGGCGTGGGCGATCAACAGTTCCGCGGTGATGCCGTTCGCGGCGTGGTGCGGGCTGTCGGGCGCATCCTCGACTGCGAGGCGTCCGCCATGGAAACTGGCCGCGGCCGCGATCCGGCTGCCATGGGCGCCTGCGGTGCGCAGGGCGAGCCGGCCGCCTATGCAATAGCCCGTCACGGCGAGTGCGCGCGGTGCGACGAATGGGCAAGCGCTCAGCCAGTCCAGGTAGGTTTTCGTGTCCGCCATCGTGTTGTTCGGCGTGAGTTGCTGCCGCATCGGAGCCAATGCCGCGAAGAAATGGGCCTGGCCGTCCGGCTCGGCGGGGTCCGGTAGCGGTAGCAGCGGTGCGCGTCCCGAGCGATAGAAGATATTCGGTGCCAGCACAGTGAAGCCGTGCGCGGCAATGGTTTCCATCATCTCGCGGAGCCAGGGGCGCAGGCCGTAGGCGTCCATGAGGAACAGCAGGCCGGGATGGGCTCGCCCGTCATCGGGTCTGACCAGATAGGAATCGGCGTCGCCATCGGCTGCGGCGATGTCGAAAGTGTCGAATACGACGGGCAACGTCATCGGCGTCCTCCGAACCAGGGTGATCACTTCGGTCATCGCGATCCTAACTGTCGATGCGAAGTCGAACCGAACATGTTCGGTGGGGCGCGAATTGCCATCGGCGGCATACGGATACGCGGACCAATTCTCGGTGCCGGTGTGCGGTGCTTCTCCTTGCCCTCGAACTCGGCCGCGCACACTCTATTTGCGGATCAATTGCCAACTTTCATGCAATGTAGTCTGCATTCATCTGAGAAGTCGTCATACTCTGTTCGATCGCTGATCCGTACCGACGCCCGATTAGTGGGCGCGAAGAGAGGTTTGACCTGTGAAACTGATCTGGATTACGGCATCCGCACTGGTGGCTGTTGCCGCGGCTGGGTGCTCCGATGACAAGCCGTCTAGTTCCGCTGTGACGTCGACCGTTGCTTCGTCGGCGAGTGCGGTGACCGCTGCTCCGGGGCCGAGCGAGGCTGCCGAGCTCGGCGGCGGTGTGCGGATAACCCTCGGCGAAACCGAGAAAGTGCTCGTACCCGCCGATGCCGTCATGGATATCAAAGTTCCCGCGGAGTGGGGCTCGGCGGCATCGGGCCTGCGCTGCACGGTAGCCGACAGCACCGGACGAAATGAAGATCTCCGCTCCTCGGATGTGAAGAAACAGGAATCCATCGCAGGCAGAGACTGGACCACCATCTGGACTTTTTCGTCACCGCCCGAGGCAGAGGTCAGCGTCGGGTGCAAGGATCCCGACGCCAAAATCACTGCTACCGATAACAACTACATCCGCGTCGCACCCCGCAGTCTCAACCCGCACTGAGCCGTCGGCGGATCTGATATCGCGCCGGCGCCGGCGCCCGGCCTCCGATCTCGGTTGTCTACGGCGTAGATAACCTCGACAGAGTCGCTGACGACACAGGTAGCCTCGAATCGTGGTGGAGGCAACGGCGGAGCTCGGGTATCGCGAGCGCCCGTCACGGTTCGACGGTGCTGTGGTGTGGACCCGCATCGTTACTCGCGATGATCTCGGCCTGCCCGTACTGCCCGATGGGTGCATGGATCTGTTGTGGACCGGCGGCACGCTGTCGGTCGCGGGTCCGGACACCGGTGCCTACCGCCCAGCTGTTCCGGTGGGAACCCGCTTTGCGGGGATCCGATTCTTTCCCGGTAGTGCGCCCGCGCTGCTCGGGGTGCCCGCACACGAATTGCGTGATCGACGCGTCGAACTCGCGGATCTGTGGCCGTCGGCAACGGTCCGGCAGCTGACTGCGCAGATCGACGACGCCGACGACACGATTGCCGCGCTCGAGGCGATAGTGCTGCGGCGGGCGGCCGACACCGAACCGCCGGATCCGATCCTGCGCCGGATCGCGGTCGCGTTGGATGCGGGGTGGTCGGTGGCGCAGACCGCCCAAGCGGCCGGGCTCGGTGCGCGGCTACTGCATCGCAGGTCCCTCGCGGCCTTCGGATACGGGCCGAAAACGCTCGCTCGGGTATTGCGGCTGCAGCGGGCCCTGGCGGCGGCGCGCAGCGGAGTGGCGCTCGCGGACACCGCCGCACGCACCGGCTACGCGGACCAGGCCCATCTGGCTCGCGAGGTGCGGGACCTGGCGGGAATGTCGTTGCGTGAGTTGCTCAGTCGGTAGCAGGCAACGGGGCGTACAGGTCGACGCCGTTGCCGTCGGGATCCGCGAGCGAGGCGTAGCGCTGACCCCAAACGGCGTCCCATGGCTTCAATTCGCCGTGGTAGCCGGCGTTGACGAGTTCGGTGAACACCCGATCGACCTCGGCGGGATCGGCGCACCGGAAGGCGAGTCCGGTCCGGCCCGTGGAGCTGGGCGGCTGCCACTGCGGATGAAATGACTTGATCACCGCTTCGGTGTCGAAGGCGATGCGCATCCCGCCCGCGATCGCGGCCTCGACATGCGGCTGGTTCTCGGAGCCCTCCGGAAAATCCAGCCCGAGGCGTCGATAGAAGTCGAGGGTGGCCGCCATATCGGAGACCACGATGCCGATGAAGTCGAGTTGTGGAGTCATGACCCGCAGCCTAAGCGGGCTCGGTGCAGCCGGTCTTGAACAAATCGGACACCGTGGACGAGGGCGGCGCTCAGCTGGCGGTAGCTGGAATGAGTTCGGCGATCAGGTTCTCCACGAGAATGCGGATCCGGTCACGGATCGAGCGCACGATGGCGATGTCCTCGTCCGACGGGTCGGGCAGCACCCAATCCCGGTAGCTGATTCCTGGGAAGAACGGACAGGCGTCGCCGCAACCCATGGTGATCACGACGTCGGACATGGCGACCGCGTCGATGGTCAGGAGCTTCGGCGCTCGAGCGGAGATGTCGATGCCCGCCTCGGCCATGACGGTGACCACGGCCGGGTCGAGCGCATCGGCCGGTGTGCTGCCCGCGGAGCGGACCTCGATGCGATCACCGGCGAGCGCACCGAGAAATCCGGCGGCCATCTGCGATCTGCCCGCATTGTGGACGCAGACGAACAGCACGCTGGGCTTGTGAGCCATGTGCGGGAATACCTTTCAACTGGGTGAATCGAGCGATGCTGGACGCGAGGTCGGGCGATGCGGGGTGGTTCGAGCCGGTCGGGGCGCCGAACGGCGCCGTAGTGTGAGTGATACGTATACCAGGACGCGCGCGGGCCGGATGCACGCTCACCGGGTCGCGGCGCACGCGGCGCCGCCGAATTCGATCATTAACACATCCGAGAGTTGTTGCAGCGCTTCAGGTATGTCTCGATAGTAGACACATCAAACGACCCGTGGGTGCCGGGTCGGCTACCACGGATCGTTCTTGTCGCTTACAGCAACACAAAGAGCGCGGTCGATGGCCTTTCATTCCAGGTCGGGTGCGGGTGCCAGGCAGCGCGCCTCGTTGGCGATCGGGAAGTAGCGCAGGCGTTCCCGAGCCGATTAGCGCCCGCCGCTGGGTGGGCTGTCTGCCTCGATGGTCGGTTGCAGTGAACTTGCCGATGCCGATGCCGATGCCGATGCCGATGCCGATGGATCGGTTGGCTCTGGCTTGTCCGGGTCCGCTGGCTGGAGCACGGATGCGAGCCAGTCGTGAGATCCCACCGGGTGGTTGGATGGCCAAGGAGCTTTTTAACCACCAATTATTGGGCAGCACGCTGGCTGCATTCCCGTTTTTTCGCTACCTAACTGGCCGTATTCGGGTTCGAGCTCGAGCTCGAGCTATTTGACGCCCGCGCCTTGTTTTCCGGTGCTCCAGATATCTGTCGAGTTCGAGCCTGCTTTGCCCGGCTCGATGCCCGTGCCGCGGAGCACTATGTTGCCGTCCGCTTGCGTAGTCTGTCGGAATAACCTATTGGACGAGACCAACGACTGACCGATTTCAAGTTTCTGTCCTGCGAGCAGGGAATTATGTTCACGGTTCTGCGCATCGGTCAGGGCGCCATGTGGCGGAGGGTCTACCATCGCTGCGCTCCAGTTCGGTCAGCCACGGATGTCGCGGATAATGGGCAGCATCGGGCCACTAATACCTCCGCGGCCAGGTCGGTACTCCGGCTCGGACTGGCCTGCAGGGTCTCAGTCGCTTGAAAAAACCTGCTGTCCTGGCAAGCCGCAGCCGTTACTCCGAGCACACCACAAAGAATCGCCGCGATCATGTACCAAATAGGTCATGATCAAACTGCTGCGTATACGCATACTCCTACTTATAGTTGGATTGTTGCTAGGTGCCGAGCCGGAGGGAAATCAGTGCACGCTCAACGCATGACCGACACCGACTCGAACAACTCGACCTGGACCGGCATGGTGCCGGTCGACGACACGGCGCCGGCCTGACCGACACCCGCGGCCCTGGCCGTCCGGTCGTCTATCTGGACGGCTCCTATGCCGAACAGTCGCGCTGGCGGCGCTGGGGTCAGGTCCGCTGACCCTGCCGCCCAATTTACACACCAAACCCATTCACGCACTGAAGGAGTACAGCCATGCCCACATTCGAGATTGGAGGTTCCTGGTGGACATCGAATCTCTGCGCTATGTAGTGACTTTGGCGGATGAGCTGCATTTCGCGCGGGCGGCGCAGCAGCATTTCGTCACGGCAGGTCACTTCGGTCGACAGGTGCAACGACTCGAACGAGCGCTCGGTGCACGGCTTTTCGATCGCACCAGTCGTCATGTCGAGCTGACCCCGGTCGGTCAACGGGTCGTCTCGCACGCACGCGCTGTGTTGCTCGCGCTCGACGAGTTGCGGGCGAGCGTCGATCCGTTGCTGCGGACCGAGGCCGGTGTATTGCGGGTCGGCGTCCTGGGTTTCGGGATGGCGGAGCGATGGCCGCTGCTGCGCGACCTGGTGGGCGCTGCCATGCCGGGCATAAGGCTGGTGTACGAAGACGTGGACCTGTACTCGCAGTACGACGCTGTGCGGCGAGGCGATGTCGATGTCGCCGTCGTGCACTATCTGGGTGATCTCGATGGTCTGTTATTCCAACCGGTCTACACCACGCCCCGTGTGGCGGTCGTCCCGGCTTCGTCTCCGTTTGTCGACGCCGATCGGCTGTTTCTGAACGATGTCGCAGATGAAGGTTGGGTTCGGGTCTCGGGCGGACATCCGCGACTCGCGGAATGGGCGGGGCCCGCGCAACAGGTGCCTCGGGGGTCGCCGCTGGTGCGCACACCGTCGGCGGTCTCGGGCGCTGTCGCGACGACCGGCCTGCTGGGGGTGCACGGTGCTGCGGCAAGTCGGTACTTCGCACGACCCGATGTGCGATTCGTGCTCCTCGACGGCACACCGGCGGAGGTCGCCGTCGCCACCAGGCAGTCGGACAACCGCCCGATCGTGCAGGCATTTCGACAAGCGGTCGCGGCGCTGGACCATGACCTGTCTGGTACATGATCGCGGCGGCCGTCCATAGTGTGGTGGAAGCAGCTCTCGCGCCCACCTGACACCGACGCCCAGAACCGGGACGGGGTGACCGCGGCGGTGACGGACAGAGTTACATCGGGCGCAGGTCGATGATCTTTCGCAGTCTGGCGCGGTCGCGTTCGAGGCGGCGGGCCTCGTAGGCAATCGGGAAGTAGCGCAGGCGTTCAGGGAGCAGCGGTACGGTGCGGCCGATCAGCCAACCCAGTGCTCGTAGCTTGCGTTCGTCGGATGCGGTCCAGGTCAGGCCGAGCTTGCGGCGGGCAGGCTCGGGGGTGGTGCCAACGGTAAAGAAATATTGCAGTTGTCCGACCGGGGCTACCGCGCGTCGCCAGATCGGGTGCAGTATGCGCGGGAGTTGGGTGGGCGGCGCGACGGATCGGATCACCTTCAGGTAGTCGTGCGCGGTGGCGGTGTCCTGGAGGTGGTTGTCGACCATGTCTTCGAAGAACTTCTCGAACGCGGCGTAGTTCTCCGGAATCTCCTTGGGCGCCACCGAGAAATTGCGCATCAGCTGCACCACTTCCTGGTAGTACGCCTCCTTGTCCGCGGCAGTGAGCGGTCGGGTTGTGAAGTGCTTGGAGCCTTCGGTGAAGGCGAAGGTGCCGGTGTGCAGCACCCAGGCCCACGGCCCGGACGACAGCGCCTTGTGCCGGACGCCGGCTGCATCGGTGGTGTTGAGCGATGCGTGCATCGCGCGCAGGCGATCGGCTTCGGCGAGCGCTTCGTCACCGCCGTAGATCCACATCATCACCGAGCCGAGGCTGCGCACGGCGCGGCCCATCGGGTCGGTGCGGAAGGTCGAATGCTCGTCGACGACGGCGGAGATGGTCGGTTCCATCGTTTGAAGCAGGAACGCCGAGCCTGCGGTCAGGGAGAAGGTGATCAGGCCGGTCTCATCCCACATTCGCGTGCCGGGCTCGATCGGGCGGCGGTCCGGCAGCGTGTGCGAGCCGGTGGTGTCGAGTGCGACGGACGCCGTCATTGCGATCTCCTTTGATCGTCCTGCTCAATAGTGTGAGAGATTTAGAGTACCAATCTCTCACTATCTTGGCACGCTCGAAGGGGCTGCGCCAGGCGTCGGAGGTCACGGTCATTCCGGGTCGCGCTGGGGCTGCGCTTGCCGAGGCGAAACGAGCCGACGGCAAGCCGTCGGCCGAATGCACTGACCGCGGTGCTGCCCCTACGCTTTCGATATGACGACCGAATGGCGCAGGCGTTCCGGCCGGATCGGGGTGCTCACGGGCGCGGGGATATCCACCGATTCCGGGATACCGGATTTTCGCGGGCCGCGCGGGGTGTGGACGAAAGACCCCATCGCCGAACTGTTGTCGACCTTCGACGCCTACCTGGCCGATCCGCAGCTGCGGCAACGATCGTGGCTCGCCCGCCGCGACAACCCGGCGTGGCAGGCCGAGCCGAACGCCGCCCACACCGCGCTCGCGGATCTCGAGCGGGTCGGGCGCACCGTCACGATCATCACCCAGAACATCGATCGGCTGCATCAGCGCGCGGGTTCCTCGCCGCATCGGGTCATCGAAATCCACGGCAATATGTTCGAGGTGGTGTGTGTCGAGTGTGATTTCGAGACCAGCATGGCCGCGACCCTGGAACGCATCGCGGCAGGAGAGGCGGACCCGCCCTGTCCCGAATGCGGCGGCGTGCTGAAAGCGGCCACCATCATGTTCGGCCAGCAGCTCGACTCGCGCACGATCACGAAGGCCGCTTTGACGGCCGAGACCAGCGATATCTTCCTGGCGGTCGGCAGCTCACTGCAGGTGGAGCCTGCCGCCTCGATGTGCGCGCTCGCCGTCGACAACGGCGCCGACCTTGTCATCGTCAACGCCGAGCCGACGCCCTACGACGGCTTGGCCACCGAGATCATTCGGGACCCGATCGGCACGGCATTGCCTCGGTTGGTCGCCGAGATCCTGGCCGACTGACCCGTGCGGCGAACTCAGGCGACCGGGCCGAGCACCCGGTCCAGATACGCGTTGCTGAAGCGGCCCGTGGGGTCGAAACGGCGGCGCACCTCGGCGAAGCGGTCCCAGTCGGGGTAGCGCGGCCGGAGGGTATCCGCGGTCTGGAAATGGCGCTTGCCCCAGTGCGGTCGGCCGTTGTAGCGGTCGAAGACTGCTTCGCAGGCGCGGAAGTACGGCTCGAAATCCATGCCGCGGTACTGGTGCACGGCGATGTAGCAGGTGTCGCGACCGCCGGCGGGGGAGAGGAACGCGTCATCGGGGGCGACCCAGCGCACCTCGATAGGCATCGGCGTATCGAATGTCGTGGATAGTTCCTTGATTTCGCGGATCGCGGCGACCGAGTGTTCGCGCGGGATCGCGTACTCCATCTCGGTGAAGCGAATCAGGCGGGGCGAGGCGAACACTCGGTAGGAGCGGTCGACCTGGCGGCGATAGCTGCCCGCGTAGGCGGCGCCGCGATGGATCCACGGCACCAGGCCAGGCTGCCATTTGCCGAGGCGGCACAGCATGTCGAAGGTGTAGTTGGACATCAGGATGTCGGCGAACCAGTCGACGGCCTTGCCGCGCGGCTGTTCGGGCAGCTCGACCGGGTTATTGCGCTTGGTCATGGCCAACGGGCTGTGCGCGAACATGTAGAACTCGAAGTGCTCGTTGCCGTCGACGTAGGAATCCAGGTCGGCGAGGATGTCTTCGACCGGCACCGGTCGCTCGATGCCTTCGAGTACGAAGGACGAAACCAGCTGCAAGGTGGCGGCGGTGACGACGCCGAGTGCGCCGATGCCGACGCGTGCGGCGCGCCAACCCTCCGGATCGGTCTCGGCGTTCAGTTCTACCCGAGTGCCGTCGGCGAGCATCAGTTCGATGGAATGCAGTGCGGCCGAAAGGTTCTGCAGCGTGGCGCCGGTGCCGTGGGTGCCGGTGGCGGTGGCGCCCGCGACGGTCTGCACGTCGATATCGCCCAGGTTGGGGAAGGCGAGCCCGTGCGGGTGCAGGGCATTGCTCGCGGCGTTGAGGGTGATGCCCGCCTCGACCCTGGCGCGGCCGGTGGTCGGATCCACCTCGAGGACGCGGTTCATGTTCGCGAGGTTCAGTAGCACGCCGTCGGTGAGGACGGTGTCGGTGAAGGAATGGCCCGCGCCCGCGACGCGTACCGTTTGCCCGTTCGCGGCGGCGCGGCCGAGGACGTCGGCCAGCTCATCGGTGTTGCGCGGGGCGGCGATCGTCGTCGGCGCGCACTGCTGATCGCCGGCCCAGTTCACCCACGAGTTGGTCATGTGTCCAACTGTAGGGGATTGCGTGTGACGCGCGCTACCTATGTCCCTTTTTTGCGATTACCGCTTGCGGCCCGCGCAGACGTGCGACTTGGCCAGTTCCACCTCTTCATCGGTCAGTGCGGGCACGGTGAGCGGCTGGCGTGGCATGGCGTCGGCGCGCACCCCGTTGAGCGCGATGGCCATGTACCGTTGCCAGACATCGGGATTCACCGGCCTGGAGAACTCGGCGAGTGCGTCCACCATGTGGATGAGGGCGAAGAAGTCCGAGGCCTCGACATCGGGGGCCAGGGTGCCCGCGTCGCGGGCTCGGTCGATGACGGCCGCGACCGTCGGCTTGAGCCGGTCGCGGACGGCGGCGAAGCGTTCCATGTCGTTCTCGAGTTCGAGCATTACTTCGCTGAAGCCGCGGTTGGTGGCCAGGTGCCTGCATGCGTACTCGAAGAACTGGACGAGGCCCTGCCAGGGGTCGGGATGTGCGTAGGCGGCATCGGCCGCGTCGCCGAACTCCGACATGTTCTGCTCGAAGACCTCGGCGATCAGCTCTTTTTTGTTGGCGAAGCGCCGGTAGACGGTGCCGACGCCCACTCCGGCGCGTTCGGCGACGTCGTCGAGGGTGATCTCGAGTCCGTGGTCGGCGAACAGTTCGCGCGCCGCGGCGACGATCCGCTGCTGATTGCGCGCGGCATCGGCCCGCAAGCGCCGAGGTGGAGAGAGGGCCGTGGCGTGATTCACACCCACATCCTATCAAGTATCGGGATTAAGTGGAGACAATACCTCCGTTACCATGGTAGCTTCTTTCATAAGCGGAGACACCTTCTCCGCATCAAGACTCGATACAAAGGGGACAGCATGACTACGGTGATCGACCGTGGGGCACCCGCCCCCGAGAAAACGGATAACGGCAGGCGCGGCTCGCACGCGCTGCGTTGGTGGGTGCTCGCCGTCCTCGGCGTCGCACAGCTCATGGTCGTCCTGGATGCGACGGTCGTGAACATCGCGCTGCCGGCGGCGCAACAGGATCTCGGTTTCAGTGACGGCGACCGCCAGTGGGTGGTCACCGGTTATGCATTGGCCTTCGGCAGCTTGCTGCTGCTCGGCGGACGGCTCAGCGACCTCTTCGGTCGCCGCAATACCTTCATCATCGGTCTGATCGGCTTCGCGGGGGCCTCCGCGGTCGGTGGCGCGGCCACCAGCTTCGAAATGCTCGTTGCGGCCCGGGTCGGGCAGGGCGTGTTCGGCGCGCTGCTTGCTCCTGCCGCGCTGTCGCTGCTGACCGTCACCTTCACCGAACCGTCCGAGCGGGCCAAGGCCTTCGGCATCTTCGGTGCGGTCGCCGGTGCCGGTGGTGCGATCGGCCTGCTGCTCGGCGGCATGCTCACCGAATGGGCGTCGTGGCGTTGGGTGATGTTCGTCAACCTGGCCTTCGCCGCCGTCGCACTGGTCGGCGCGGTGCTGCTGCTGGCCAAGCATGTGATCACCGAACGACCCAAGCTCGATATCCCCGGCACGCTCGTGGTGACGGCCGCGCTCTTCGGCATCGTCTACGGCTTCTCGCACGCCGAGTCGACCAGCTGGACCAACCCGGTCACCCTTGGCTTCCTGATCGGCGGCGCGGTGCTTCTCGCGGTGTTCGTGTGGCTGGAAACCAAGGTCGCCAACCCGCTGCTGCCGCTGCGGATCGTGCTGGACCGCACCCGCGGTGGTTCGTTCCTGACCGTGTTCGTCATGGGCATCGGGATGTTCGCGATCTTCTTGTTCCTCACCTACTACATGCAGCTGAGCATGGGGTACTCGCCGATCAAGACCGGACTTGCCTTCCTGCCGATGGTGGCGGGCATGGTCGTCTCGTCGACAACGGTGCCCTCGCTGTTGCTGCCGAAAGTCGGCCCGAAGATCGTGGTCGCGGGCGGCTTCCTCGTTGCCGCGGCCGGCATGACCTGGCTGACCCGGATCGGTCTGGACAGCGGTTACGTCACGCACATCCTGCCCGCCCTCGTCCTGATGGGCCTCGGCCTCGGCGGTGCGATGTCGACCGCCTTCCAGGGCGCGACGGCCGGTGTGCACCACGAGGATGCGGGCGTCGCCTCGGCGATGATCAACACCAGCCAGCAGGTCGGTGGTTCGATCGGCACCGCGCTGTTGAGCACCATTGCCGCGTCGGCGGCGACGGATTACCTGTCCTCGCATCAGCCGGGTCCGATGGCCGTGGCACAGGCTCAGATCGAGAGTTACACCACCAGCTTCTGGTGGGCCACCGCGATCTTCGTGGCCGGCGCCGTGATCACCGCATTCTTGATGCCGAACACGGTGCCCGCTCCCTCCGAGGGAGAGCCCGTGCTCGCGCACTGAAGTTCGACCGAAAAGCACAGCGCCCGTGTCGCTGGTGAATTCAAGGGGTCGTCGCAACACTGCCTGCTTTTAGCGGGTAAGTAGATCACGCAGACGCTCGGCTGGGGTTTCCCAGTCGAGCGTTTTGCGTGGACGATCGTTGAGTTGGTGAGCGACGTGT